>JBPYFG010000057.1:0-4622 GCA_051986365.1 Xanthobacteraceae bacterium | reverse complement strand
GAACGAATCCGGAAAGACGACGACAAAACCGTCCGCAACCAGCTTATCCGCCCACTTCGAGTACAGCTGTGCCTCAGTGTTCGGTCGCTCGGTCACTCCGCCGCAATCATGCAAAGCGACGACCGCTGGGAACGGCCCGGGACCCTCGGGGCGATAGAGCGTCGCATGCAGGACCATGGCGGCGTCTGGAATATCGATCTGCTCCGGCGCCGCAGCCGCCTCCGAACAGGCGAGGGCGGCGACGACAACAAAGGCCAAGGTGCGGTAAACCATGGTTTTGTAGCTCTCGCGTGCCAAAGCGAAATGGGGTTTGAATCGCCATTTCGCTTTAGCTTCTTGTTGAACATGATCTTTTCGGAAAACCGGTATCCGCTTTTCCGGATCATGCTATAGAGCAGATCGCGTTTGACAATAGAACCAGCGGGGAATGGGCGATAAGCCGGACACGCGTGCGCTGTCCACAGGATTACCGGGTGGGTCATCGCGACTGATCCACCTCCAAAGCGAGGTATAAAGTTTTCTAGCCAAGACCAAAACGTTGCTGCACACTCCAGAGGGGGCTGAGTGTCCGACTGATGGTTTTTTCATTCGATCTTCTGATCAACGCCGTGATCTCGGGTATCCTGATCGGCGGCTTCTATGCTGCGGTGACATCGGGCGTGTCGTTGTCGTTCGGCATATTGGATATCGTCAACATTGCCCATCCGGCCTTCATCATTCTCGGCTCGTATATTGCGTATATCGCCAATGCGACGCTCGGGGTCGATCCGATCCTGGCTGCAATCGTGATGATGCCGGCTTTTTATGTTCTGGGAGCCGGGATTTATCAGGTCTACTACGTCTCGTTCGAGAAACGCGGCCAAGAATCGCTGCGCGGGCTAGCGTTCTTTTTCGGCCTGCTGTTCATCACCGAAGTCATGCTGGTGCTTTATTTCGGCGTCGACTACCGCTACGTCGATGCGCGCTACATCGGCCCATCATGGCACTTTGCCATGCTCGACATACCCTTGCGCATTTTGGTGCCCTGCCTGGTGTCGCTGGCCTTGACCGCAGGCCTGCAGATCTTTCTCACGCGCAGTTTTCTCGGACGCGCGGTGATGGCGGTGGCGCAGGATCAGCTTGCCTTGCGATTGATGGCCGTCGATCCGATCAAGATCAAGCGGATTGCATTTGGCATTTCCATCGCCACCGCCTCACTCGCCGGTGCATTCCTTATCATCATTCAACCAGTCGAGCCGTCGGTCGGCCGCGAATATATCGGTCGCATTTTCGCGATTTGCGTGCTCGGCGGGATGGGCAGCTTGCCCGGCACCGTCATCGCGGCGATGCTGCTGGGCATCGTCGAGAGCCTGACCTCCACGTTTTACGGCCCGTCATGGGCGCCGGCGGTATCGTTCGGCTTTCTGTTGTTGACGCTGGCAGTCCGGCCGGCCGGCCTGTTGGGGCGATGACGTGCGCACACCCGTATTTCTGCTGATTTGGCTCATCGTTTGCGCCGCAGTCTTTGCCGCCGCGGTCGGGTTAGGCAACGACTACATTTTCTTCGCCGGCTATGTCGTGCTGCAATATGTGGTTCTGAGCACTGCCTGGAATATTCTCGGCGGTTATTGCGGTTATGTGAATTTCGGATCGGCGGCGTTTTTCGCTCTCGGCGCTTATTCGACAGTAATGATCTACAGGCTCACTACCGAAAATGAATTCTATCAAATGCCCATACCGGTGCTGATGCTGATCGGCGGCGTAGTTTCCGGCATCG
Source organism: Xanthobacteraceae bacterium (assembly GCA_051986365.1). Taxonomy (GTDB): domain Bacteria; phylum Pseudomonadota; class Alphaproteobacteria; order Rhizobiales; family Xanthobacteraceae; genus BOG-931. The sequence goes on along the minus strand of JBPYFG010000057.1, from coordinate 2,866 downwards.
TCGGCTTTGGCATGGGTTATTTGACGCTGCGCCTGCGCGGCGCCTTCTTCGCCATCGCGACGCTTGCGCTCGCCGTCGTGCTGCAGACACTCGTGGTGAACTGGGACTATGTCGGCGGCTCGCGCGGCGCCTATATCATCCGACCGGAACAGATTGAACCGTTCGGCAATTACATCCGCTATCTGTTTCTGATCATGATACTGCTTGCCGTGGTAGCGATCACGATTGCACGGCTGATCGAACGTTCGCGGCTTGGCTATGGTTTTGCCAGCATCCGCGACGATGAACTCGCGGCCGAAGCCTCCGGCGTGCCGACGCTGCGCTTAAAACTGATCGCCACGACAATTTCGGGAGCACTGATGGGCATGGCCGGCGCGCCATTTCCTTATTACATCGGCTACTTGCAGCCATCATCCACCTTCGGGCTCGATTACGCCGTCAATTCCATCGCCATGCCGCTCATCGGCGGCACCACCAGCTGGGTCGGTCCGCTGATAGGAGCCTTGCTGCTAGGCTCACTGCAGCAAATCGCAACCGTCACCATCTCGTCGGCAGTCAATCTCTTGATCGTCGGTTTTCTGCTGGTGATCTTCGTTATCATCGCGCCGAACGGAATCATCGGCCTCATACATACCTACCTGCAGCGCAAACCGGAGGATTTTGTCGGTCGGCGCCACGTCGAAGCCGAAATGCCCGGACAAGTGCCATGACCGCGGCTAGCCCCTTCAACGCAAATGGCGCCGCGCCGCCGCTCCTTGAAATCGAAAATCTGGGCAAGCGCTTTGGTGGCTTTGTTGCGCTGGACAATATTACGCTTTCGATCCCGGCCGGCGAGCGTTTGGGCCTGATCGGCCCTAACGGCTCAGGCAAGAGCACGCTGGTGAACTGCATTTGCGGTACGCTGCGGAACGAGCAAGGCACCGTGCAATTTGGCGGTCAAAGACTTGACGGCCTGCAGGCGCATCAACGCACGCATCTGGGCCTGGCGCGGAGTTTTCAGCTGCCGCGGCCATTCGTCAGCCTGACGCTCGCCGACAACATTCGGATCCCACTCCTCTACACAGTGGCGGCGCGCAGCGGCAGTCATCATGCCGGACACGAAATCGAAGAGCGCTGCGCCGCACTGCTTCGCCAGGTCGGACTTGGCGATAAGGCCCGCCGCCTGCCACGCGATCTCACTCAGGTCGAAATGCGCAAGCTCGAGCTCGCCCGCGCAATGGCTGCAGAGCCGAAGCTTCTGATCGCGGATGAAGCGATGGCCGGCCTCACCCATTCAGAAATTGAAGACATATTATCGTTGCTCGTTCGCCTGAACGAGCAAGGGGTCACCATTATTCTCATCGAGCACATCATGAGCGCAGTGATGAGCTTCTCACGCCGGCTGGTCGTCCTAGTCTCCGGGCGAAAGATTGCCGATGGAATGCCGGACGACGTCATGCGCGATCCTGAAGTCGAAAGGGCCTATCTTGGCCAATAACCTGACCATCGCCGGGATCCATGCCGCTTATGGCGCGGTGCGAGTCATCGAGGATGTATCGCTCAAGGTGCGCAATGGCGAGACCGTGGCGCTGCTCGGCACTAATGGCAACGGCAAATCGACGCTCATGAAATGCATCATGGGAATAGTGCGGCCGAGTGCAGGCACAATCGTCGCGGAAATCGATGGGATTCATCACGAGCTGATCGGCCGCACTACGGAGGACATCGTCAACCTCGGCATCGCGCTCGTGCCGGAGGGACGCCGACTCTTTCCAATGCTCACAGTGGAAGAAAACCTCCTGCTCGGCGCCTATCGTCCTGCCGCGCGGGCCGAGCTCGCACGCAATCTTGCCGTCTGCTTCGAAACCTTTCCGCGGCTGGCCGAGCGTCGCCGTCAGCTCGCCGGCAGTCTCTCCGGCGGCGAGCAACAGATGCTGGCGCTCGGCCGCGCTCTTATGCTGGCGCCGAAGATTCTTCTGATCGACGAACCATCGGTGGGGTTGGCCCCAATTCTCGTCAGCCGCACCATCGATGCGATCTCGCAGATGAAAGAGCGCTATGCACTCACAGTTCTTATGGCCGAGCAGAATTTCAATCAGGCCATCAGGATCGCCGATCGTGGCTATGTCATCGTGCACGGCAAGATCGCATTCGAAGGGCAATCTACCGAAGAACTCAACAACAACGATTTGATCAAGAAGTTCTATTTGGGTTTGTGACTACCATTCCTGGGATGGCGTTACTGCACCGGCACATCGAAATAGGTGCCGGGAAACGGCTCATTGCGCAACGTGAAATGCCACCATTCCTTGGGATAGCCGCGAAAGCCGCGGCGCTGCATTGCTGCAAGGAGCCGCATTCGGTTGGCATGCTGTTCGGCGGTCACGCTCGAAGCTGCCGTCCATGATCTCGGGCTGAAGAAATCGAACGGCGTGCCCATGTCGAGCTCGGTACCGTCGGCACGCGCGAGGGTCAGATCGACCGTCGAGCCGCGCGAGTGGCCGGAGTGCGAGGCGATGTAGCCGTCCCGAAACAGCGTACGCTTATCGACGTCAGGGTAAAACTCGGCTTTGGCCGCTTGGTCTCTCGGATCGCGGGCCCAGCGCACGAAATCAGCAACTGCGCGCGCCGGCCGATAGCAATCGAATACTTTGATGACCAGGCCGCGCGCCGTGAGATCGCGAGCAACTTCGGCCAGTGCGTTTGCAGCCGGCTGGGTGAGCAGACAGCGCGGCGCGCGGTAGCCGGAGATCGGCCGACCGACAAAATTGTGAGAACCGGCATAGCGGATGTCGGCGACCAAGCCCGGAACGACTGTCCCCGCATCGACGAGCATTGCCGCGAGCGGCGAGGCGTCCGCTGGCGCAACTGTCGCGGCTAGCGCGCA
>JBPYFG010000056.1:0-2969 GCA_051986365.1 Xanthobacteraceae bacterium | reverse complement strand
ATCCCGCATATTTACGCGAAATTCTTCGTCCCCGAGGCGCTCGGGTTCTTCGTTGCCGCAAAGTTCAGGCCGCCGGCGGGTTGGATGTACACCGCCTGCGTGATTGAGACGTTTCTCGCCATTGGATTGATTTTCGCGATCCTTCCGGTCGTGGCCGGCGCACTCGGCTTCGTGCATCTGCTCGTTGCCGGCGGCGCGGTGTGGAAAGTGACCAAGGGCAAATGGCTTTGGAATATCGGCGGTTACGAATATTGCCTGTTCTGGGCGATCTCTTGCCTGGTGGTGGCGATGTACTATGCCGGGTTGGGGTGACCACAAAGTCGTCGGCAACCGTACCGCGTCTGTTCGAAGGAGTTGCGCTTATGATCAATGCAGCCATCGTCGGTTTGGGCTGGTGGGGCAAGACGCTCGTCGACTCGGCCGCGAACAGCGACGCGATCCGCTTTGTTGCCGGCGCCACTCGCACCGTTACGCCGGAAGTGGAGGCGTTCGTCAAAAAACATGACTTTCGGCTGCTGGCGAACTACGACGCGGTGCTTGCCGATCGTGACATCGACGCGGTGGTGCTGGCCACGCCGCATTCGATGCATGGCGCGCAGGTGGTCGCGGCGGCCGCGGCGAAGAAACATGTGTTCTGCGAAAAGCCGTTCACATTGACCAAACGCGAGGCGGAAGATGCGGTGGCGGCGGTGCGCAAAGCCGGGGTGACGCTGGCACTCGGCTATAATCGCCGCCTGCATCCGGAGATGATCAAGCTGCGCGACATGATCCGTGCCGGCGAGCTCGGCACGATCCTGCACGTCGAAGCGACGATGACATTTCCGAATGTGCTGTTCATCAATCCAAGCCATTGGCGGGCCGACAAGTTGGAAACGCCGTGCGGCGGGTTGATGCCGATGGGCGTGCACGCCATCGACGGCATGATCGATCTGTGCGGCCCGATCGACCATGTTTTCGCGCAAAGTTTCCGCCGTGCCGCGGCGATCGATGCCGACGATACGACATCGATCCTCTTGCGCATGAAAGAGGGCATGTCCGGCTATCTCGGCACCATGACGACGACCGGGCCCGGCTTCAGCTTTCAGGTGTTCGGCTCAAAAGGCTGGTTGCGGCTGGAAGGCGTCACCCATGTTGCCGGCGCCTCGTCGGACGAGCGGCGCACGCGGCTGTTCGGCACGTGTAAATTCCAGCCGGTGAAGGGCGAGGCCAAAACCTGGCAAGCCGCGACGATGGACATTTCGCGCGCCGCGCTCGAGGCCTTTGCCAAAGCGGCGACAGGCGGGCCGGCATATCCCATTCCTTACGATCAGATGATCCACGGCGTCGCGGTGACGGAAGCCATCGTGCGCTCGGCGGGTTCGGGCAAGGTCGAAAAAGTCAACTAAAAGGAAATAACGCCATGGATCTCGGCGGCGGCCTCGGCCATTTAACCTATTCGACGCTGGTGCATCCCGGCGACAACTGGGAGCAGATGTGGGCGAGCCTGAACACCTACCTGCCCAAGGTGAAGGCGCGCTTTGCCGGCAACAAGCCATTTGGCGTGTCGCTGCGGCTGTCGGCGGTTTCCGCGCAGACGCTGGTCGATGGCAAAGCGGAGCGCGATCGGCTGAAGAAATTTCTCGCCGACCACGACATGTATCTCTACACCGTGAACGCCTTTCCGTATGGCGCATTCAAGGGCACGGTGGTGAAGGAGCAGGTGTATGAGCCGGACTGGCGCTCCGAGGAGCGTACCCGCTACACCATGAACGTCGCGAGCGTGCTCGCCGATGTGTGTCCCGCGAGCATTGCGCCCTCGATCCAGAGCGCCCCGCTCGGTTTTAAGCCGCGCGTTACCGGCGGCGAGATCGTGACGAGCTACACCGATCACGTCTTGCGCGTGGTCGCGCATCTGGTCGCGCTTGAAGCGCAAACCGGACGCACCGTGACGCTCGCGCTCGAGCCCGAGCCATATTGCTTCCTCGAGACCACCGACGAGACGATCGCCTATTTCACTGGGCGCCTCTATTCCGGCGCCGCTGCCGAGTCGCTCGCGCGGCTTGCTCGCATTCCCGTTGCCGAGGCCCATGGCGCGCTGCGCCGGCATCTCGGCGTCGTCTTCGATATTTGCCATCAGGCCGTCGAGTACGAGAACATTGCCGAGAACCTGCAGAAGCTGGTCGACGCCGGCATACCGATTTTCAAGTTGCAGGAAGCCGCCGCCTTGCACATGCCGCAAGTGACGCAAGCGATCGTCGACACGCTCAAGCGCTACGCCAAGACGATTTACCTGACGCAGACGGTTGAGAAAAAGAACAGCAAGCTGACGCGCTTTCTCAATCTCGAAGATGCGTTTGCCGCCTGGGAGCAGGATCCCGGTCCGCGCGAATGGCGCACGCACTTTCACGTGCCGGTATTTCTCGACGATCTTGGCCCGTTCCGCACGACGCGATTTGCGATCGAGGAGGCGCTGCGCTTTCACAAGCAAAAGCCGCTATCGCGCCAGCTTGAAATCGAGACCTACACCTGGGACGTCTTGCCGGAGAATCTGAAGACTGGCGATATCGTCGATTATGTCTGCCGCGAGCTCGAATGGGTGCGCGGGAAGCTGAGCTGACGTTCGTCAAAGTGAACACAGATCGTGATCCGTCATCCTGAGGTGCGAGCGAAGCCAGCCTCGAAGGATGAAGCGGCCGAGACGATTCCGGCCAGCTTTTTGTAGCTCTTAGTTCTATGGAGATTAAAAAATGAAAGCCGGATTTATCGGTCTTGGCCGCATGGGCCAGGCCATGGCGCGCCGCTTGCTCGACGGCGGTCATGATCTCGGCGTTTACAATCGCACCGCGGAAAAACTAAAGCCGCTCGTCGGACTCGGCGCCAAACCGCTCGACTCGATCAAGGCGGCGGCCAGTTACGGCGACGCGGTCTTCACCATGCTGGCCGACGACGCTGCTGTCGTGGACGTCGCGAGCAAGGCCGCGGGTCTTGTT
>JBPYFG010000055.1:0-13711 GCA_051986365.1 Xanthobacteraceae bacterium | reverse complement strand
GGCACCTTATATTGCTCGTCGCTGACGTGCTCCATCCAGGTGACGTGCTTGCCGTCGAGCGCCTCTTGAGTGGCGACGTGGACCATGCTCGTCGTCGGCGCAGCACCGTGCCAGTGCTTTTCATTCGGCGGAATCCAGACGACGTCCCCCGCCTTGATCTCGCGCACTTTGCCGCCCCAGCTTTGTACCCGCCCCGCGCCGGAGATAACGAATAGCGTCTGGCCAAGCGGATGTGTGTGCCAGGCGGTGCGCGCAGCCGGCTCGAAGCGCACCAAGCCTGCGCGCACGCGCGCCGGCGCCGGCGCTTCGATGATCGGCTCCTGCCACACCGTGCCGGTAAAGCTCTCCGCCGGCGCGCGACGCGTCGGCCGCGAGCCGCAGCTGTAAATGTCCATGATCACGCCTCCTATGTGTTGCGGCCGGCGCACGCCGCCGGCACCCAAACCGTAAGGTCACGCCATAGGATAGTGGAAATTTCCACCTGATACTGCGGGGGCAAGAAGCACAGCGGTCACGGGCATTCGGGCACGCTAGAGCGGCAAATGCGCCTCATCGGCAAATGAGTTTTTGCCGTCGGCTTTGGATCCGGCGTTCGCGTCCGGGGCGAAATCCGGCAATGTCTCGTTGCGAGCCCGTTCATAGGCGTCGGCCAATTGCCGCGGTGATGCCGCTGTGGCCGTCTTGTCGGCGCGCCACCACGTCCAGATCAGCCAGGCGAGCGCGAGCAGCAGTGCAAATTGAAAAATCAAGCCGAGAATCGATGGCGCTCCGCTCAACTCCCCGATCGCACCATGGCCGAACAGCAGCCCGAAAACGCCGGCGCCCAGAAATCCGGCCGCGAAGCCGCCAATCAAACCGGGGCGGCTGAACAAGCCGCCCAGCGAACCGGCCGGATAAGCAGGCTGCGCGGCGCAGGGAGAAAGTTCTTCTTGGTCCGCCGCGAGCGCCGGCTGGTTTAGTCCAATGGCGCGCGCGCCGTCGGCAAAGCGCGCCTCAGTAGCCAGCCGCGCGTCCGCCTCCTCGGCCCAGAACAACAGTCCGAATGTGAGAAAGAGAAACGCGAGCGGGCGCAGCCAACGCACGCTCGGCACCATCCCGATGGCTGCGGCAGATGCGTGCACGGCGACGCCCTTTCGCCTGCACCGAGCGCAACATCGCGGGTGATCGCTGCGTGGCTCGGTGTGTTATCGAGGCGTTTATCTACGCCGCGGGTGCTCAGCCTGATCTGTCGCAAAGCGTCGCACGCGCGCATGCCGCAGGGTGCGTCAGTTTGAAACATCGTCGATCAAGTAGCGAGTGTTTCCTTCACAGCGTTGACCAGCTGCTTGAGCGTGAAGGGCTTTGGCAGAAATGCGGGCTGTTCGCCATCCGTCGGCATATGCTTTTGGAACGCGTCCTCGGCATAGCCGGAAACGAAAATGATCTTCAAGCTCGGATTGCGACGACGCAGTTCCCGCAGCAGGGTTGGTCCGTCCATTTCCGGCATGACCACGTCGGAGACGACCAGATCCACTTCGCCATCCGATTTCTCCAGCATTTCGATGGCCTCGATGCCGTTGCCGGCTTCGAGAACGGTGTAGCCGCGCGAGGCGAGCCCGCGCGCGTTGAGCTGGCGCAAGCCCTCCTCATCCTCGACCAAAAGGATCGTGCCTTGTCCGGTGAGGTCGACGCTGTCCGGTAATTTGCGATCGGCCGCCGCCGGTGCGCCCGTCGGGCTCGACGCCACGGCCACATCGTCTCGCTCCGCCGCGCCATCCTGCGCGCCGGCGACATGCCGCGGCAGGAAAATGCGAAACACCGTGCCCTTATGTTCAACCGAATCGACGTAAACGAAGCCGCCGGTCTGCTTGATGATGCCGTAGACCGTCGAAAGCCCGAGCCCGGTGCCTTTGCCGACCTCCTTGGTCGAGAAAAACGGCTCGAAAATTTTGCCGATGATATTGGGCGGAATGCCTACGCCGGTATCGGCGACCTCCACCTGCACATAATCTGCCGCCGGCATGCCCTTGGCGTTGAAGCGCATGGATTCTTGAGCTGTCACATTGCTGGTGCGCACGGTCAACTTGCCGCCATTCGGCATGGCGTCGCGCGCATTCACCGCCAAGTTCACAATGACCTGTTCGAATTGCGAAATGTCGACCTTTACCGGCCACAGATCGCGCCCATGCACGACGTCGAGCGCAACCTTTTCGCCGATCAGCCGCCGCAACAGCATGGTCAGATCGCTCAAGGCTTCGCCGATGTCGAGCACCTGCGGGTGCAGTGTCTGCTTGCGCGAAAATGCCAACAGATGCCGCACCAGGCTTGCCGCCCGGTTGGCATTCTGTTTGATCTGCATGATATCGCCGAATGACGGATCGGTCGGCTTGTGCGCGTTGAGCAGGAAGTCGGTCGCCATCATGATGGCGGAAAGCACGTTATTGAAATCGTGGGCGATGCCGCCGGCAAGCTGCCCCACCAGCTCCATCTTCTGCTGCTGCGTTACCTTGTTTTCCAATTCCCGTTGCGCGGTGGTTTCGAGCGCATAAACGATCGCGCATTCCTGATCGCGTTCTTCCTCCTCGACCGCGGTGACGTAGAAGCGGCCGAAGCGCTCACCCTCACCCGCCAGCATGGCATCGACCGGCGCGATGTCGGTCCTGCCGAGCGCTGCCTGCCGGATTGCGCCCTCCAGCGCTCCGCGGTCGCGCGGAGAGACGGTGGCAAGGATCGAGCGATCCTTTGCCTCGCCGCTGGCGCTGTGAAACAGCCGGGCGAAGAGCGGGTTGGTGCGCACCACGCCGCCATGTTTGTCAATCGTGGCGATCGCCATCGGTGTGTGATGAAAGAAACGCATGAAGCGGATTTCGGCGGCGCGCTGCGGATCGCTGCGGTCGGCGCGCGCCCGATTGAGCACGAGGGTCCGCGACGCACCGGGCGTGCCGTCGCCGCCATAGGCAACATTATGCAACACGCGCACCGGCACCGTGCCGCCGCCGCGGGTGCGCAGATCGAGATCGAGCACCTCTGTCTTTACCTCGCCTGGCGCGGCCGGCAGCGTGGTCAGCAGCGCCGCACCGTCGCCGGCGATTATCTCGCCGAGTTTGAGCCCGCCGGAGCCGACCTGGGCGAGATCGTGATCGAGCCAGTTGGCGAGGGTGGCATTGAGATAGACGACTTCGCCCTTGTGGTTGACGGAAAAAAATCCAGCGGGCGCGTGATCGAGATAGTCGATGGCGTGCTGCAATTCTTGGAATACGTTCTCCTGACGCTCGCGTTCGCGCGTGACGTCGGCAAGCGACCAGACGGTCAGCCGCGCCGCGCGCTTGTCGCCGCCGAGCGGCCGGATGCGGAATCGGAGCCAGCGCGCGGGCCGGCCTTTCATTCCGGTGACACGGACCTCTTCCTCGAGCTGGCGGCCTTCCCGCGCCGCTCGCAGCAGCCGATAGATGGCCTCCGACGCATCAGCATCGCCCATGAAGGCGCGCTCCACCGGCCGGGTTTCTTGGCCGTCGCTCGCTTCGATCAGATCAAGATAGGCCGGATTGGCGTAGAGGACGCGGCCGTCATTAGCGGTGACGACGACTGCGTCGGCAGCGCCGTCGACCACCGCTTTAATTAGTGGATGGCCACGACGGTCCCCCGCGCGCACACGCAGGATTCCGCAGGCAAAGGCGAACAGCGAAAACACGCCGATGCTGGCAAGGACGGCGAGAAAAGCGATGGTGTATTGCTCGGCGTTGCTGCCGCCGAACGTCATGATCATGCTGAGCGCGGCGACCAGCGCCACCGCGACCAAGAGCACCATGACGATACTGCCGCCGCGGTCGGCGCCGGCAGCTTGGCCATCCGCCAAGCCGAGCTCTGCGCCGCGTGATTCCCCTGAAACAGACCCAGCGGGGACCTTGCTGATAGCAGGCACCGACATGAGCTGCTCTGTCATGCCAGTTTCCAGTGCCCTGTGTGACTGAATCGCGCAAGAGGTTTGGCGTTCGCATGCACAACTGCGGCACGATTGGGTCGGTTGCGGCGCTCGTTTCGTCAAATAGCCGGAGTTCCACCGGTTTTGCCTTCAAACTGCCGTTAACCATGAGAATGGTGCAGGCGTCGGCTTTGCCGGGAAATCGGTTATCGTTATTAATTCATTGCTTTTAGTCGGCCGGGCGAATATCCGCGGCACCATTAACCTTTAAGGGCAACCGCTGGCCGCGGTCGGCACGCCATCGAGACGGGGAGTAGCGCGGATGTTTGAGAGCTTGTTCGGGGCGGAAATGCCGCTCGCCGTGCGCTTTTTCGTGGCGTTTCTGATCGTACTCGGCGTAATCGGCGCGATCTGGTGGACCGTACGCCGGTTCGGCAGCGGCCGGCTCGGCGCCAGTACGCGCGGCCGGCAGCCTCGCCTCGCGGTGATCGACTACGCCAGCGTCGACAACCGCCGCCGCCTTCTTCTGGTGCGGCGCGACAATGTCGAACATCTTCTGATGATCGGGGGACCGAGCGATATCGTGGTCGAGCCCAATATCGTCCGCGCCGTTCCGGCGGCGCGCGATGTAGGGCGGGCTCCGGCGGGAATCGAGGCGATCACGCGCGCTATTCCGCTGCCGGATAGCGGCAGCGGCTCATGGCCGTTGCAGCCCGAGGCCAATGGCGGATCGCGGCCCGGCACGCGGCCGGATGCGCAGCATGGCGATCTCCCGGGCCGGCCGCAGCCAGAGCCCGGGCCGCGCCAACGCGACACCCTGGCCGCCCTCGCCGACGAGCTTTCCACGCGGATCACGCCGCCGACGCCGCGCAATCGCGGCAATGTCGGCGAGCCACCGCGACCGGAGCAGCGCCGAGACCAGCGCCAAGACCAGCGCCAAGACCAACGACAAGATCAGCGCGCGGAGCCGCGGCTCGAACCGCGCCGGCCCGCGCAACCGGCCGCGCCAGCCTCGCAGCCGCCCTCGATTGCCGCCGGCAGTGGCGAAGTCGCAGCCGGTGGCGACCTTGCCGATATGGCCCAGCGGCTTGAGGCGGCGCTTCGCAAACCGGCTGGCGAGGCACGCCCAGGCGCCAGTCCGGCACGCCCGGCGGCGACGCCCGATCCATCAGCGCGCAACGATTCGCCGCCGCCTGCCCCCCGCAATCCGCGCGCCAGCGAGCAACAACCGGCACCGGACGAGGCCAATAAGCCGAACCAAAACAAGACCGCCATCTACGACACGCTCGAACAAGAGATGGCGAATCTGTTGGGGCGGCCTTCGAAAAGCTGAGGTCAGACGACGGATGTCATCCGACAGGCATCCGCAGCACCGGTTTGATCGCGACACCCGACGTGGATTCGGCAGCCGCTAGATTGATATCGGCGAAGTCGTAGAACTTAATCATCTTCTCAATTGGAAATTTCCCGGCGACGATGAGATCGACCAGCTGGGGGATAAACTTTTTAGGCAAACTCTCGCCCTGCACGACGCCGCGCACGGTGCGGCCTTGCTGCAAAAACGGCATTTCGATCGCAACATCGGTGCCCGGCGGAGCGCTGCCGAGAAGCACGCAGGTCCCGCCGGGCATTAACGCCTCAATTGCCTCTCGGAACACGCTGGGTAGCGCCGAAGTATCGATTGCAAAACGCACGCCGCCCGGCGCGACCGCTCGAACGTCGTCGACGACGTTTTCGCGGCCGGTATGATCGATCGTATCGGTGGCGCCGAGCTCGCGCGCCAGCGCCAGCCGATGCGCGTGCACATCAATAGCGACGATCGGATCGCAGCCGGCGATTTTTGCCGCCATCAGAGCCGAAAGCCCGACAGCACCGACCCCGAAGATAGCAAGACTGTCGCCGGGCTGCGGTTGCACGGCATTGAGAACGGCCCCAGCTCCGGTCTGGCCGCTGCAGGCGAGCGGCCCCAAAGCTTCTAGCGGCGCGTCTTTTCGCACCTTCACCGCATAGCGCTCCTGGGTCAGCGCGTAGGTGCCAAACGAAGACTGTTGAAAGAAGGCGCTATAAACCGGCGCGCCGTTTCTCGACATCAGGGTCGAACCGTCGGCGCGGCGGCCGTGCATTTTCAGACGCCGTCCTTGCATGCAGTAGCAATATTTATGCTGCTGACAGTTCGCGCAGGTTCCGCACCATGGAAACGACATGACGACGTGGTCGCCCGGCGCTAACGAGCCGACTGCGCTGCCGACGGCGTGGACCACGCCGGCACCCTCGTGACCGTAAACCGCGGGATAGGGCGAAGCGAAGTAACCATCCCGGCCGTGCAGATCGGTCTGGCATATCCCGCTCGCCACCACGCGCACGATCACTTCGTCCGGGCGCGGATCGCAGAGCTCCAGTTTTTCCAATACGAAGGGGGCCGAACGTTCGCGGACGAGGGCAGCGGTGATCTGCATTCCAAATTGTCGAAATTGACCCGAAGGGTGTCAATCGTTTGGCCTGTCGGCTCCGGTGCGCAGGGCGACCTCAGTCGTCGCGGTAAACCCGTTCGCGCCGTTCGTGGCGCTCCTGGGCCTCGATCGAGAGGGTTGCAATCGGCCGCGCCTCGAGCCGTTTGAGCGTGATCGGCTCGCCAGTTTCCTCACAATATCCGTAGGTGCCGTCCTCGATACGCTGCAGCGCAGCATCGATCTTGGCGATCAGTTTGCGCTGTCGGTCGCGGGCGCGCAGTTCGATCGCGCGGTCGGTCTCCGAGGATGCGCGGTCGGCGAGGTCGGGATGATTCTGGCTTTCGTCGTGCAAGTGCTGGAGGGTTTCTTTGGCCTCTTTAAGGATGTCGTCGCGCCAATTGAGCAGCTTCAGCCGGAAATAGTCCCGCTGGCGCTCGTTCATGAACGGCTCTTTATCGCTCGGCCGGTAGAATTTCGCGTCCGTCGGAAGACCCACTCCCTCACCCTTGCCATTCTTTTGGGGCTTGTCCGGACGTCGATTTTTGCCCTTGGACAATTGCATCTGCGTGTACTCCCGCAACCCACTTGCGAAGCGCCCTCTCGCGCGGCGGCTTATAACGAAGCTCCATGACAGTGACAACAAGATCGTGAGCTGGCGCTTAGACCCGTGCTTGTGGCGCTTCCCTTGGGTGATCTAATTTGCCGCTCCGGAGGGCGTTTCATGCGTTTTGAAGGCACTAGCGGCTACGTCGCTACCGATGATTTGAAAGTTGCGGTTAACGCCGCAATCGCGCTCGAGCGCCCCCTCCTGGTAAAGGGGGAACCTGGGACCGGAAAAACCGTCCTAGCGCTGGAAATCGCCAAGGCGCTGGGCGCGCCGCTGATCGAATGGCACATCAAATCAACCACCAGGGCGCTGCAGGGCCTTTATGAATACGATGCGGTGACGCGGCTGCGCGACAGCCAAATGGGCGAATCCGCAATTACATCAAGCGGGGCAAGCTGTGGGAGGCGTTCATCGCCGATGAAAGGCCGGTTTTGTTGATCGACGAAATCGACAAAGCCGATATCGAATTTCCCAACGATCTCCTGCAGGAACTCGATCGCATGGAATTCTTCGTTACGAAACCGGCGAAACGATTCACGCGCGCCGCCGCCCCATTGTCGTCATTACCTCAAACAACGAAAAAGAATTGCCGGATGCTTTTCTGCGCCGCTGCTTCTTCCATTACATCCGCTTTCCGGATGCTGACACGATGCGTGCCATCGTCGAGGTCCATTTTCCCGGCATCAAGCATCGTCTGGTGGCCGAGGCGCTCAAATTGTTCTACGAAATCCGCGAAGTGCCGGGATTGAAGAAGAAGCCGTCGACATCAGAATTGCTCGACTGGCTCAAGCTGTTAATGGTCGAAGATATTTCAGTCGAAACGCTGCGCGAGCGCGATCCCAAGCGATTGATACCCCCGCTGCATGGAGCGCTCCTTAAAAACGAGCAGGATGTGCACCTATTCGAGCGGCTGGCTTTTATGACGCGGCGGGAAGGACGTTAGCGCGCCGGCGCGCTTCGCCGAATCGCCCAATCACCACCAAGGGTGCGTGACGAAGGCATATGTCGCGCCCAATCCAAAGGTAAACTGGTTGGGCGAGCCGCGCTGGATCACCAAGGGCGAGTCGGCTGCCGAGCCGGTCAGCCGCTGATATTCAATGAAGCCGTGCGCCGCCCATTGCGGATTGAAGAAATATTCCACTTGGCTTCCGGCGCCATATGAATAGAGACCGCCGTCGGCGTGATAGACCGGCAGCGCTGGCAAACCGGCGACGGTCGAGCCGATCGACTGGGCAGGCGTGATGCTGAAATAGGGACTGACGGCCGCGGTGGATTGCGCCGTCAGCCGAGGTCCCGCGGAAAAGCGGAATTGTCCGGCCGGAACAATCGCGTCCAGGAACAGATCGCCGGTCACGCCAGTTTCGCCGCCAAAGCCTTGCCGCACTTCGCCGCGCAGTCGCAGCCACTGCGCGGGCCAATACTCGGCAAACGCGCCCCCCTGCACCGCAAAATTGACGTCACCGAGACCATTGAGCGCCGTATCGCTGGAGGCATGACGCGGCCAAACGATCTGTACGGCGGGGCCGATTTTGATTTGACCAAGATCGAGGATGGTGAATCCGAAACTGTCGCGCGGGCCGAAATATTCCGGGGGCGTTCCAACTTTGCGAATGCTGAATAGAGGGCCAACAAATGGGCGGAACGTGCCGTCTGGCGCGCCCGCCCATTTCGGCCCGATGCGCAACTCGCCGCCGATGGTCACGATCCAGTCCGGCGCGGCGGCTTGTGCTGCAGTGGGCGCCGGCGCGGGCAGGTCACTGGCAAAGCCGATGCTCGGCGCGACGGCCCAGCCCATAACAGCACCCACGACAACGATGCAGGCGGCCAACCAACCCCTCGAGTGCCAAACCCTCGTCATGCCGTGCGGACCCGCCCCGTTGTCCCTTAGGCTTGCCATGATACAGCAGGGGCCGCTAAGCACGAAATGGCGGTGTGGCCAAAGCTCCATTAAGTGCACACCTGTTGCCAATTGGTCGTGCGTGGGGCCTCAAGCTTCGGCATCGTGTTCGACCGCCCGGCCGGTGCTTGTTCGCGTGCGCTTTCGGCGCCGGCCCCCTCGCGGGGCCCTAGTCTCCGTCGGGGTTTTTTCAGGCGATAGAGTTTCAGAGATAACGGCGGCATCGCCGTCGATTTGTTCCGGGATAGAAGCCGTAGAGTCATCTTCCGAAATAGCGGAGCTATCCGGTCCTGGCCCTGACTCGGCCGCGTTCAGCCGCGCCTGCCAGTGCGCCAATTCGCGCGCTTTGGCCCGCCGCTCATCGACTGCGGCGCGCAGCCGTTTGACCCAGACGCGAATCTGCCCCGCCGCCCGGCCGATTAGGCCACCGGCCCAGACCAGTTCAAACGGCGTAAACTGCCGCCAGGTCTGATCGCCATCGACGATGGCGCGCGCGATGAGATTACCGCCCATCGCCGTGGTATTGAGACCGTGCCCGCCGAAACCGCTGGCCAGCCAAACGCCCGGACCCACCTCGCCGATCTGCGGCATGCGGTGCACGGTAATCCCCAAACTGCCGGCCCAAGCATAGTCAATCTCGACATCGCCGAGTTGCGGAAAAGTGCGTTTGATGTCGGCTTTGAGCGCTCTGAGGTAACGGCGCGGGTTGCGTGCCCAGGTGGTAGCGCGACCGGACAGCATCAGCCGATCGCCGCCGACGATACGATAGTGATTGTCGGCGGCATCGGTGTCACTCACGCCGCCGCGATAGCGCACTGCTTCGGTAAGCCGATCCCCAAGCGGCGCGGTCGTGATCACATAGGTCGTCAGCGGCACCATCGTCGCGGCGAGCTGCGGCATCAGTGATTTCAGTCCGATATTGCCACACAGCACGACGTGATTGGCGCGCAGCCGCGCCCCTGGCGTCACGATGCGTTTGCGCACCCCGCTCGGGTCGATCGACAAAGCCGGCGTGTTTTCGAAAATCCGCGCGCCGTCGCGTTCTGCTGCGGTGGCGAGCGCGAGCGCGTAATTGAGCGGATGAATGGCAAGAGCACGCAGATAATTGATGGCGTAAAAATACCGCTCACTGCGTAGCACTTCACGCACGCGCTCGGTCGGCCAGCCCTCAATGTCACAGCCGAGTTCTCCGAGCAGCGCGACGTCTCTCACAAATTCGTCGCTATCGTCTCGCTTCGACACATAAAGCCAGCCGTCTTCCGGATCGACACCCGGTGCGTGATCGGCGCGGATCGTATCGCGCACATAATCGAGGCCGGCCTGCGCCAGCGTCCAAAGATCTTTGGTGCGCTCGAAACCGACGCGGGCAATGAGCTTGTCGGCGTCGGCGCCGAAGCCCGGCAACACAAATCCGGTATTGCGGCCCGAGGCTTTGGCCGCGACCCGGTCGGCCTCGAGCAACACCACGGACCAGCCTTTACGCGCCACTTCACGCGCTGTGGTCAGGCCGGCAAGTCCGCCGCCGATGACGCAGACATCGACATCGAGGTCGGAATACAGCGCCGGCCGCCGGGGCGCATCGACCATGGTCGCGGCGTACCAGCTGTCGCCGTAGATTTCGCTCGCCGCGGCGTTCCGGTGGGGGGTGGGATTGAGCATCGCTGCCGCTATGTAAAGCTTTCGGGCGACCGAGGCCAGTGTGGTGCTGGGCGTCCACTAGACAGCTTAACCCGGGACCGCGACAGTACCGCCATGCGCCGTTTGATGCTGCTTCGCCACGCCAAGACCGAGCGCGCCGAACCCGGCCAGCGCGATCGCGACCGTAAACTCTTAAAACGCGGCCGCGCCGACGCGCCGACGCTCGGCGCTTACATGATCCACCACGATCTGATCCCCGATTTAGTGCTGGTCTCGCCGGCGGCGCGCGCCCGGGAAACCTGGGATCTGGTCGCCGAGGCTTTTGACAAGCCGCCACGCCAAGCAACCGACGATCGCATCTATAATGCCAGCCCGCATAAGCTCCTTCACGTCGTCGCCGAGCCGCGTAAGGCGAAGAAGCTTCTCATCGTCGGCCACAATCCGAGCCTGCACGAATTCGCGCTGCAATTGATCGCCTCCGGAGACGTGGAAGCGCGCGAACAACTACGCGAAAAATTGCCGACGTCGGGGCTGGTGGTGATGGACCTGCCGATTGACGACTGGGCGGAACTCCGCCCCCATTCGGCGCGGTTGGAGCGTTTTGTTACGCCTCGCCTGATCGCCGCGGCAACCGAATAAGGCGCGGCGCTTCGCGCTAATCGCGCAGTTCGCGGCTCATACGCCGGCCAGCGCGGCCAGAATGCGCACCCAGCTGCGAATGCCTTTGTGGAAGCTCTTGAGATCGTACTTTTCGTTGGGCGAGTGAACGCGGTCGTCGTCGAGCGCAAAGCCGACCATTAGCGTATCCATCCCAAGTACAGTCTTGAAATCGCTGACGATTGGAATCGAGCCGCCGGCGCCGACCGTAACTGCTTTCCTTCCCCATTCCTGCGCCAAGGCCTCACGCGCCTTGGCAAGCGCCGGATTATCGAACGCCACATTGAAAGCCGGCGCGCTGGTGAAATTGCCGAATTCCACGGTGCAGTCGGCGGGCACACGCGCGCACACGAATTCGCGGAACGCGAGGCGGATTTTCTCCGGATCCTGGGCGCCAACAAGGCGAAACGACACCTTGGCCATCGCCTTGCCGGGAATGACGGTCTTAGCCCCCTCCCCGGTGTAGCCGCTGATAATACCGTTCACTTCGGCGGTCGGCCGCGTCGAAATTTGCTCGATCAACATGCGGTCTTTTTCACCGGCGGGAATTTTCAACCCAATGGGCGCCAGAAATTTTTCCGGCGTCAGATCGAGGCCGGCGAGATCGGCTTTGATGTCGGCTGGCAGTTCCGGCACGCCATCGTAGAAACCGGGAATGGCGACTGAGCCGTCTGGCCGGTGCAAGGTGGAAAGGATATCAGCCAGCACATGGATTGGATTGCGGGCGGCGCCGCCGAACAAGCCGGAATGCAGATCGCGATCCGCGCAGGTCAGCCGAACCTCTTCATAGACCAGACCGCGCAGCGACGTCGTTATCGACGGCGTTTCGGCGTCCCACATCCCAGTGTCGCACACCAGCGCGAGATCGCGCTGGAACTCCTCGGCGTTGTCACGCACAAATCCAAACAGATGTTTTGAGCCGCACTCCTCCTCGCCTTCGATCATGACCGTAATGTTGAGCGGAAGTTTGCCGGTTACCGCCTTGAATGCGCGGCACGCCTCGATGAAGGTCATCGCCTGGCCCTTATCGTCGCAGGCGCCGCGCGCCACGATGATTTTGCGCCCGTGCTCCGTCGCAATGCGCGGTTCGAACGGCGGCGTCTGCCACAGATCGAGCGGATCGACCGGCTGCACGTCATAATGGCCGTAGAACAAGACCCGAGGCCGCGGACTTGCGCCGTTCCCGCTCTTGCCGATCACCACCGGATGGCCGGCGGTCGGGCGCAGACTGGTGTCGAAGCCGAGACTGCCGAGATCGGCCGCAACGTGTTCCGCGGCCTTGCGGCACTGCGCGGCATAAGCGGGATCCGTCGAGATCGACTGAATGCGCAACAAAGCGAACAGCCGATCGAGACTTGAATCGAGCTCGCGATCGACATGGGTCAAGACCGCGGATACAGCATTATTTGCGCTCATATTCTTACTGTCATAATTGATCGATGCCTGGGACGCGCGCGCTTTGCCGTCAACGGCGCCCGCATACGCCGGAAATTTTATAATCCGCGAGTGTGGTCCTTGTCATCCGCTCTCGATTCTCACGCGTTGCAAGTTTGCAACGCTTGAGCACGTTCGAACCGCGCCTGCTTGTCACCCCTGCCTTTGACCCGGCAATATGTCTCGTGTCGGCGGACCTTTCGGGGCTGGCGAGGGAATAATGGACGAACTGATCGCACGTCTGGTCGCTGATGTCGGCATAGATCGTGCGACTGCGGAAAAAGCCGTCGGCATCATCTTCGAATTTCTGCTCAAGGAAGGCCCAGCTGACAAGGTGCAACCACTGCTGGCCAAACTTCCCGGAGCCGAGGCGGTGATGCAAAAGGCCGCGAGTGAAAGCGACTCTGGCGACATGGCTGGGGCAATGGGTGGGGTCATGGGCGCGGGCATGCGGATGATGTCGGCCGGTTTAAGCATGGGTCAGGTGCAGAGCGTGACCCGCGCGGTGATTGCGTATACGCGAGAGAAAGCAGGCGAGGATGCGGTCGGCGAGATTGTCGCTGCAATCCCCGGACTCGCCCAGTTTGTTTGAGTACCAACGTGTTTGCTGCGGTCAAATTGCGCTGAGGGGGCATCGATGGCGTACCCTATTTCCGAAATTCAGGGGATCGGAACCGACGTTGCCGCCATTCTGAAATCGGATGGGATTCGCACCACTGTCACGCTGCTGCGCTTAGCCAAGACGCCAAAGCAGAGACTAAAGCTGGCCTTAAAGACCGGAACGGCGGAGAAAAACGTATTGGACTGGGTCACTGCCGCTGATCGCATGCGGATTAAGGGCGTGGGCTGGGAATATGCGGAACTGCTGCGGGCGGCTGGCGTGCGGACCGTCAATGAACTTCGCTATCGCAATCCGCAAAAGCTTGCGGAGGTCATGGCCGTGGTCAATACCAAGCGCAAATTGGTGCGCGTTCTGCCATCAGTGAATACCGTGGCGCGCTGGATCGAGGATGCCAAAAAACTGCCGCCGCTGATCCGTTATTGATTACAGCCGGTCGCAGCTTTTTATGAGGCGCAAGATTTGGCTTCCCCCGCCGCTTGACTTCGCGGGAGTGGCCGCGCAAAGC
>JBPYFG010000054.1:0-12068 GCA_051986365.1 Xanthobacteraceae bacterium | reverse complement strand
GACCGGTAAGCCTGCCCGCCTCTGCAAGTGAGACGCTGCTCGTGCTGCTCATGGCGCTGCCTATCGTTGCTGTGTTGCGATACCGGCAGCGTTACAGGCAATGGTTAGCGAGCGGTTAACGGAAAAGCCGTTGGGGCACGCAGCGGTGCAACATTGCACCGGATCGGTTTTCGCAAAAAAAGTAGTTAAAAAAGAGTTAAGCCGTTTTTTACCTTAGAGAGCTACATTCAAATCTGCTTTCGCCAGCACCCATTTCATCGCGGCGATGGAGCGGCCCCGGCTTCTTTCTGGCGAAAGCACGCCGGGGCCGCAACATCCGCCATGTGTTTCATAAGGCGTGCGGAATGGTTCGCGCGGCAAAAGCATCGTCGATTGAATCGCTGCCGCTCTTTGCGACCGACGATGTAATCGGTGCTGCGTTACTTGGCGAGGACGGCGTGCACGAATGGCGGCAAGTTGCGCAGTTCCTTGAAACGCGCGGCTTGCCCAAGATCGATCAGCTGATGGGCGGGCGGTATGTTCCAGCAGTGCGTGCTTTTTTCGATCATCTGTACGGCCTTGATAATAACTGTGGCGCGCGCCGCTTGCGCCTGACGGCGTAGAGGATTTTCAGACATGGAAACAAAAGTAAAAACGCCACAGCTAGTTTGGGATCGCGGCGTGCCAATCTGGCGCGCGACGCGCGCAGCAATTAAGGCTGGCTTCCCGACCAAGCGAGTAAATCTGAAAATCTTTGACGAGAATGAAGCTGCGCTTGTGCTCAAGCTCGGAAAACGCAGAGAGAACAGGGTGTGTCGTAATGTGTCGCGCACCTGAGCAAATTCAGTGGCTTATTTGCGTTCCACATAAACGGACCGTTAACCTTGCATGCCTCTTAATTGCCTCGATGCCGCTTTCGCGCATCGGAGCATCACGCTCTGGCCGGCGGCAGAGGAAACGGCTGGGTGGGCACCGTTATCAAATTCCCAGACGATGGGCGCATCGTGCGCTTCGGCCGCGACGCCGGCGAGTCCGCAACGATCATCATTCTTCCGGTGATCCGGATCGAGCGATATCCCGATTCATTTGACGGTATCGAGCCGCAGACGCAGCCGCCTGCTGCAAATGGCGGCCGGCGGCGCGCCAGGCGCCGCTGACGAAAATTCATTGCACCGACGCCCGATAATTGTTCGCGGTAACTGAGCCACTATCCTATTGCGACTGAATACGGCACGTTGCGGCCGCCAGCGCCTGTCGTGCCATTGGCATCAGGCCAGGTTCGGGCGCCAAAGCGCGCAGAACGATGAGACCCATTGTGGTCGGCGATTCGATAATGAGCCGGTCTGCTGCCGTGACTTCCTCGTCCTCCGGCACCTGCGCGTGCTGTGCAGCAGTCATGAGATCGAGTTCGATCGTGCGCCGGCCAGCAGCGCGGTCGTTGATCGCGTAAAAGGCGACGCTCCTGCGGGTGTAGAAGCTCACCGAGGTATAAGCTTGGCTCACCGGGGCGATCAGTTTCAGCGGACCGTCGCTGAGGTCGTATCGGCACACCGCAGCAGCGAAAGCCGGATCCATGAACGGCATGATCTCGGCTCCTGCTTTGGTCGTCGCGAGCGGCACCATCGCGTTCACTGGCGTAAGCTGGGCAAGCCGGGAATAGGCATCTTGCTTCGCGGCTTGCGGCATGGCCAGCACGGTCGAGAGATGCACAATGCCGCCGAGCAGGACCGCGGCGAGAATCCACAATAGACCGCGAACCATCAGCAACCCTTTCGCTCGATTGCCGGCATCGGACCTTCCTTGGTCGTGCGGGTCGCGACGCCGATTGCGGTATCGTAAAGCCTCCACACCAGCACGAATTGCTCGATCCCGCCTGTCGGCAGCCAATTGCCGGGGCGGGCCAGCGGCGCAACCGTGATGGAAAAGTGGCCATCGTTATCGCGTACGATTTCTTCGCTCGTGAACCCGTGCCGATCGATGGCGTTGGCCACAAGCCGCCCATCCGGAGTGTAGAGCGTAACGGTCCAATATCGTGCCGTCGGTGTCATGCCGGCGATGCTGAAGGTGCAGCGGCCGTCAAAGACATTTCCGACGTCGTCGGTCCGTGCATAAAAGGCAACGCCGTCGCCCATCCCGGTCGGCAATTCGCCGGTTCTGGCGACCATGGCGCGGGCATAGGGATCGATATCCGCCGATCCGCTCTTCGGCCATGCTTTCCACGCGCCGACTGTCAGCGCTCCGAATGCCACGCCGCGCGTGAGCGTAAACCAAGTCGCGCCAAGTCCCAGCGCCGCTGCGATCAATAACGTGAAACATGAACCGAATAGAAGGCGCATGATGGCGTGCGTTTGACCGATTGGGACCCTTAAGACTCAGTCGCCGGGTGGATTGGCGGGAGCATTGCGCTCGGCCGCGGTGGCAAAAGCGCTGGATTGCGTTCCGCTCTCGTTCTTTACACCGCCATCAAGCGCCCCGACAGAAGTCTTTGTTGCAGCCTGCGACGAGGGCATATGGACCGCATCGTCCAACATGCGCTCGACGTGAAGAAGCGCCTCGGTTCCCTTGCGCGTCAGCAGCACCGCATGCGGCTGCTCGCCGCCTTTCGATGAAGCGTCGGCGACGGCCGGTGCGTGTTGCGGCGGCGCTAGACCCGGAAGCGGCCGCAACTCAACGCCTTGATGCGCATAGGCCATGATGTTGTGCCACGTCGCCGCCGGGAGCGTGCCGCCGGTCATGCGTTTGGTCGGCGAATAGTCGTCGTTGCCCATCCAAATGGCGCCGACAAAATTGCCTGTGTAGCCGACGAACCAGGCGTCGCGCCAATCGTTGGTGGTGCCGGTCTTGCCGCAGGTCGGGACGCCGTCGAGCTGCGCGCGCCGGCCGGTGCCATTTTCGACGACCGAGTTCATCATCTTGATCATGTCGATGGCCACTTCCGGACTGATCACCTGCTTCGGCTTCGGACCGTCGCGGTCGAAGCGCCAAACCAATTGGCCGGAATCGGTGCGAACCTCGAGCGCGGCATGCGGGACGACGGCGCGGCCGAGATTAGGGAAGGTGGCATAAGCCATTGCGTGCTCGTAGACGTAAACTTCATCCGCGCCGATCGGCAAAGATGGCGTGTCCGGCAGCGGCGCGTGAATGCCGAAATTGCGCGCGGTCTGTACGATCATGGCACGGCCGAGCTTTGGATTGCCGTTGCCGAGCATGATGGACAATTTGACCGGAATAACATTGATGGAATGAGTGATGGCTTCCAGCAGCGTCACCTGTCCCGAATAACCGCCGGAATAATTGTGCGGACACCAATTGCCAATGCAAACCGGCGAATCCACGACGACCGAGGTCGGCTTAAAGCCGTTCGCCAAAGCGGTCGCGTAAACATAAGGCTTGAACGAGGAGCCGGGCTGGCGCAGCGCATCCGTCGCGCGGTTGAACTGGCTGGCGCCGTAGTCGCGGCCGCCGATCATGGCTCGGACTCCGCCGTCGAGGTCGCCGATCACCACGGCCACTTGGCTCGCGCCATAATCGCGCCCGTACTGGCGTAGTTGGGATTCCGCCTCGTGCTCGGCATAGTGCTGCAGATTACTGTCCAACGCGGTCCGCACCGTGAACGAGCGTGAGGTCACCGACTTCGGCAAAGTATCGACGAGCTTGCGCATCTCGTCGAAAGCCCAATCGAGATAGTAGTTCGGGGCGTCCTCGATCGCGCGATCGATCGGCGTCGCCGGATTGCGCCGCGCACCATAGACCTGGCCCTCGCTCATAAAACCGTTCTCGACCAGATTATCGAGCACGACATTGGCGCGGGCGCGGGCCGCCGGCAGATTGATCATCGGCGAGAATTTGGTTGGCGCTTTGAACAGCCCGGCGATCATTGCGGCTTCGGCGAGGTTGAGATCGCGAACCGATTTGCCGAAATAATAGCGCGCCGCTGCGTCGACGCCGAATGCGCCGCCGCCGAGATAGGCGCGGTCGAGATAGAGTTTGAGGATTTCGTTCTTGGGCAGATGCGCTTCCAACCACAGCGCCAGGAAAGCTTCGTTGATCTTGCGCTCATAGGTGCGCTCGTTGGAGAGAAACAGATTTTTCGCGAGCTGCTGCGTGATGGTGGAGCCGCCCTGAACTACGCCGCCGGCTTGAGTATTTGTGACAAAAGCGCGGAACACGCCTTGGACATCGATGCCGAAATGTTCGTAGAAACGGCGATCCTCGGTCGCCAGCACCGCCTTGATGAGATGATCCGGAAATTCCTCGAGCGGCACCGATTCGGTGTGCTTGATGCCGCGGCTGCCGATCTCGTTGCCGTAGCGATCAAGAAACGTCACCGCCAGATCGGATTTCTTCAGCCAATCATCATCGGATGTCTGGCGGAACGAGGGAATGGCTAGCGCCAGCAGTAGAAACAATCCGCCGGTGCCGAGCGTCGCTGCTTCCGAGAGCGGCTCGACCAGTAACCAGCGGCGCCAACCAGCGACATGGGCGCGGTCCATGAACGCGGTGAACCGCTCATATATCTCGCGCGTCCACTTGCCGCTCTGGAATATTGCGGAGTCTATTCGCGCGTCGATGTCGAGAAGGAGCCGCCGGAGCCTCGGCTTCCAGTCCTCGCCCGGATCGGGGAACATGTCTGTCATGGCCACTTGCTCCGGGAAACGGCAGGAAGCACAGCAGTTGTCCTTCTAGCGAATTGGCCTCGTGCCGGCCAAGGGTCTGTTGCCCCTGCAGAGTAAATGGAAATTACGGGCAAATTTGGCATAGCTTCGCGCGGAGGGCACCATGGCAAGTAATTCCGATCACTCCGAGGAGGTTCCATTTTGGCGCCGCAAGTCATTGAGTCAAATGACCGATTTGGAATGGGAAAGCCTCTGTGATGGCTGTGGCCGCTGCTGCCTCAATAAGCTCGAGGAAGACGAATCAGCGGCTGAGACCTTTTATACCGATGTCGGTTGCCGACTCCTGGACGGCCACAGCTGCCGTTGCCGCGATTACCAAAATCGGCTGGATCTGGTCGATGATTGCGTCCGCTTGACGCCCGAAAGCCTCAAAAAGATTAAATGGCTTCCGCCGTCCTGCGCCTATGTGCTGCTCGCCCAGGGACATGACCTGTATTGGTGGCATCCATTGGTTTCCGGCGACCCCGAGACTGTACACGCCGCCGGGGTCTCGGTGCGCGGGCGCGTGCGCGCGACCGAGCTCGACGTGCCGGACCACGAATTGGAAGATCATATCGTCGATTGGCCCCAGAAATTGCCGCGGCGTGCGCGCCGCCGCTAGGCCAATAAAGGCTCAGCGCACGCCTGATCTGCGCAAAGGCCGGTTGCAAAGCAGCCACGCAGCGGCCCAATTGGCAGCAAAGCCCGCCATGAGCACTCGAGCCGCTCCCCAACACCTTGTCAATGTCGTGTCCGCCGGCGCCACGACCGAGCTTGCTTCCCCATTGACGGCTCCGCTCGACCATGCGGCGGTGCGTGCGATCGTCGCCGGCATCATGCTGGCGATGTTTCTCTCTGCCCTCGAGCAGACCATCGTCGCGCCGGCCTTGCCCGCGATTGGAAGAAGCCTCGGCGGCATCGATGAGTTGTCCTGGGTGGTCACGGCCTATTTGCTTGCGGTGACGGCAACCACTCCGCTCTTTGGGAAGTTGTCCGACATATACGGCCGGCGTGTCGTTCTGCTCTGGGCGATCGGGATTTTCATCAGCGGCTCGATCGCCTGTGCGCTTGCGCCGACGATCTGGATCCTGGTCTTTGCGCGCGGGCTGCAAGGCATTGGCGGCGGCGGCTTGCTACCAATCGCGCAGACGATCATTGCTGATTTGTTGTCGCCCCAGGAACGGCCGGTGGTTCAAGGCCGAACCTCCATCATGTTCATGTGCGCGAGCATTCTCGGCCCTGTGCTGGGTGGCTTGTTCACCGATCAGCTGCACTGGTCATTGATCTTCTGGATCAATCTGCCGCTCGGCGCGGTGGCGTTGATCATGAGTGAGCGCGCATTGCGCCACCTGCCGCGCAACGAACGCCCCCACCAGCTTGATGTGATCGGCGCCATATTGATGGTGGCCGCAGGCCTATCGCTAATGCTGGCGCTCGCCTGGGGCGGCACGCACTATCCGTGGAGCTCGCCGCTCATTGTCAGCCTGCTGGCCGGATCGACCGGGCTGTGGGGACTGTTCGCCGCACGGCTTTTAACCGCGCGTGAGCCTTTCATTCCGCTGACCATATTACGGGATCGAGTCACCAGTACGATCACCTGCGCGGCATTTTTTGGCGTCGGCACAATTATCGGCATCACAATCTATACGCCGCTTTATTGCGAAACGGTGCTCGGTCTCTCGGCAAGTTCGTCAGGACTCGCGCTTATTGCATTCATGGCCGGCACGGTGGTCGGTTCGCTGACTGCGGCGCGCTTGATGGTCCGACTTTCGCATTACATGCGCGTGCCGCTTTCCGGGTTGCTGTTCGCCGTCGTGGCTCTCGGCGTACTCGCCGCCGATCCGGTCAATCAATCAATCGCTCGACTCGTGTTCTTGCTGTTTGTGCTGGGTTGCGGGGTCGGGCCGATGTATCCGATGAGCACAATTGTCATGCAGAACGCGGTCAAGCCGCACCAGCTTGGCACCGCCACCGGGACTCTGAATTTTTTCCGTACATTGGGCGGTGCAATCATTGTCGCGGTGTTCGGCGCCATAGTGCTGGGGAGCGGTGGTGACGGCGCCGGGATCACAACGCTGGAACGCTTGGCCGCGGCGCACAGCGATTTGGTGCCAGCGTTCCGCTGGGTGTTTATCGCGGCGGTGATCTGCCTTTCGATTGCGTTTGGTAGTCTGCTTGCAGTCGAGGAGCGTCCGCTGCACGGCCCGGTGCGCCGATCCGAATAGATCGCACGCCGGCGCGATGAGCCGGCAATTACGGTGCCAATGAAGTGCCGAGCCTTCGCGCCGTGTCCACGATCCAGCCGCGATACCGCGCCAGCGGCGTGATCCCGGTCAAGCCGCCGCAGCCTGCCGTCAGGTTTGGTCCTGTCGACCAGCTCACCACGCCGAGGATCGCCGCTCCCGCGCCTGAGGTGCGAAAGGCGGGAGCTCCAGAATCCCCGGCACAGGCGCCCAGGCCGGCGCTCAGTCCTTTGCTCGCCGGATCAAACAATCTGATCTGCAGCGGCCCGGGCTGACCGGTAACGACGAGGGTGGCAGCGCGCGCGGTGCCGCCGGTGCGGCCGTCACCGCGCACTGTCACGCCATAGCCGGCAACAACAAGCAAATCCCCGGCGGCAACAGTTTCGCCGCCGCTGGCAATGACCGCCGGAGAAATCCGCGGCGGCAGCGGTTCGGCAAGCTTGATCAGGGCAACGTCGGCGGTCGCGAGGTGGTTAAGGAGCCGCTTTATGTCAAATTGCGGATGGCGTTCGATACGGATGGTGGTCTTGAGGACGGGCGGCTGGCCTGGCTCGCTGCCCAGCAGCTTGTAATCGGCGCCGGGCTGCACGCAATGCGCCGCGGTCAATAAAAGGTCGCGGCCGATCGCCGTTGCTGTGCACGCTGTGCCGGCCGAGCCAAGAATCATAACGATAGAATGTCCAAACTCGGCGGGTGCCGCCGGCGCATCACCCACCATCGCTGGCGCACGCTCTGGAAGCTGTAAGCCTGCGATACCGGCCGCTACCGCGAGCAAGAGGGCGGCAAGGCATTTGCCGCCGCGCCGATCCGCGGCCCTCAATCGCATCGCCTTTGCCTCATTTTGCCTGTCCGATGCCATTTTATTGGCCAATACCGCGCTCGCCTTAAACCGGCCGTTCACGGCGGGTTCACTGCGGCCCGCCTAGGACACATATCATGGCCGCTGTGTACCGATTCGCCTTGGGCACCCCTTTGCTGCTCGCCTCGCTTATCGCGATCGCGGTTGCACGCGGCGAGGAGGCGCGTCCGGTCCGCGCCCCATCCGAGCACGCCTGTCTCGATCAGAAGGAGCGTCGAGCGGAGATGGCTTCCGGTGGGGTCGTTCGCCTCGCTGCCGCGATTCGCGCGGCAAAGAGCCATATGCCGGGCACCGTGGTGCAAGCGCGGCTGTGCCGCGGTCAGGATGGCCTCGTCTACGTGCTGACAGTTCTCGCTCGCGATGGCAAAGTGGCGCGAATAGTCGTCGACGCGGCCAAAGGCACCCTGGTCGGCGAGCGCTGAGCGGAGCTATTTCTTGCGGCTTCTTGTTGTCGAGGACGATCCTGATCTCAATCGGCAGCTCGCGACCGCACTGACGGACGCGGGCTATGTCGTCGATCGGGCGTTCGACGGTGAAGAGGGACACTATCTCGGCGAGAGCGAGCCTTACGACGCCGTGATCCTGGATATTGGCCTGCCAAAGATGGACGGCATCTCGGTGCTGGAGGCCTGGCGGCGGGCCGGCCGGGCCATGCCGGTTTTGATCCTCACGGCGCGGGATCGCTGGAGCGACAAGGTGCAGGGCTTCGACGCCGGCGCCGACGACTACGTTGCCAAGCCATTTCACCTTGAAGAGGTATTGGCGCGCGTGCGGGCGCTGCTGCGCCGTTCGGCAGGCCACGCTAAGAGCGAGTTCACCTGCGGCCCGGTTCGCCTCGATACCCGCACCGGTCGGGTCGCGGTCGACGGCAATCCTGTGAAGCTTACATCGCACGAGTACCGGTTATTGTCTTACCTGATGCATCATACCGGCCGGGTGGTTTCTCGCACCGAACTGGTCGAGCATCTTTATGATCAGGATTTTGATCGCGATTCCAATACCATTGAGGTCTTCGTCGGGCGAATTCGCAAAAAACTCGGCGTCGATGTCATACAGACGGTGAGAGGGCTCGGTTATCTGCTGACGCCGCCCGATGCGCGCTAATTCGCTCGCGGTCCGCCTGTTCTTGTGGGCCACGGCCTGGACGGTGGTCATTCTCATCGCCACCGGAATTGCGCTGTCGACGCTCTATCGCCATGCGGTCGAGCGGGCATTCGACCGCCGGCTCGACGTCTATTTGCGAACGCTGGTGGCGGATGTCGCTTCGCCAGAGGACAGCGGCGACAAATTTCCGCAGTCGATCGGCGAACCCTTGTTCGAATTGCCGCTGTCGGGCTGGTACTGGCAGGTGACGCGTCTCGACAGCAAAACGCCCGAAGTGCATTCGTCCCGCTCGCTGTGGGATTCCAATCTGCCGCGTTTGGCGGCCGACAAAGCGACCGGCGAATCCGAGTCCCGCCAAGGCTATGCGCGCGGCCCGGAAGATCAGGACTTGCGGCTGATCGAGCGCAACATCGATCTCGGCGCCGACGGCCGCTACCTCGTCGCCGTGGCCGGCGACGCCTCCGAAATCGATGACGAGACTCAAAGTTTCAATCGGGCGATTATCATTACCTTTACCGCGCTGACCTTGGCGCTACTGCTGACCACGGCGTTGCAGGTGCGCTTCGGTCTCGCGCCGCTCACCCGTATCTCCGAGAGTCTTGCCGCAATCCGCTCCGGCCGCGCGGAACGGCTGGAGGGCGAATTTCCTGTCGAGATCGCTCCGCTGGCGCGCGAGACCAATGCGCTGATTGAGGCCAACCGCGAAATCGTCGAACGGGCGCGGACCCATGTGGGGAATCTCGCCCATGCGCTCAAGACGCCGCTGTCGGTCATTGTCAATGAGGCGGCAACGCGCGGCAACGATGGCTTCGCTCAAAAGGTACTGGAACAGACCGATATCATGCGCGATCAGGTGGCGCGGCAGCTTGAGCGGGCGCGGCTGGCTGCGCGTTCGACCAGGATCAGCGCGCTGGTCGATGTGCCTCCCGTTGTGACGGCGCTGGCGCGTAGTATGGAAAAGATTCACCGCGATCGTGAGATCGCCATCGACATTGATGTGCCCGAGCATGCCCAGTTTCGCGGCGAACAGCAGGATCTCGAAGAAATGGTCGGCAATCTGGTCGACAACGGGTGTAAATGGGCGCGCTCACGTGTGGCGATCGAAGTCCTCGCCGATCCGCCAGTCGCGAGCACCGAAAAGGCGCGGGTGCGCATCGTCGTCGACGACGATGGGCCGGGGCTGTCGCCCGCGCAGCGTGAGCAGGTGGCGTTGCGTGGCCAGCGCCTCGACGAGACCAAGCCGGGATCCGGGCTCGGACTGTCGATCGTGGTAGAACTTGCCGGATTATACGGCGGGGTTCTCACCCTCGGCACGGCGCCGATCGGCGGATTGCGCGCCGAACTTGCGCTGCCCGGCGAGTGACAATCCCATCCGCGATGTTGAGCTGCGCTTTACCGCTTGCGCTCGCGGGGAGGGCGCGTGCACGATTAGCCGCGGACGACCAATGTAGAGGGGAGGGCCCGCCGTGAAATTAAAAACCACAACGACTCGGCGCCGTTGGCTTGCCGGTGCAAGCCTGACGATGCTGGCGGGCACGGCTGCCCCGCACATCGCCAGAGCTCAGGAGTGGACCTACAAATATGCGAATAATCTTCCAGAAACGCATCCGATGAACATCCGTGCGCGGGAGATGGCCGCCGCAGTCAAACAGGAAACCAATGGCCGTTTTGACCTTCAGATCTTCCCCAACAGCCAGTTGGGTTCGGACACCGACACGCTGAGCCAAATTCGCTCCGGCGGGGTCGAATTCTTTACGCTTTCCGGCCTGATCCTTTCCACGCTCGTTCCAGCCGCTTCAATCAATGGCATGGGATTCGCGTTTCCCGATTACGACACCGTGTGGAAGGCGATGGACGGAGATTTGGGCGCCTATATCCGCGCGCAAATCGCCAAGGCCAACCTGATTGCCATGGACAGGATTTGGGATAACGGCTTCCGCCAGACCACAACGAGCACCAAGCCGGTTCAAACGCCTGGGGATTTCCGCGGCATGAAGCTACGCGTGCCGGTGTCGCCGCTATGGACGTCGATGTTCAAGGCCTTGGATGCGTCGCCGGCCTCGATCAACTTCAACGAAGTCTATTCGGCATTGCAGACCAAAGTTGTCGATGGTCAGGAGAATCCGCTGGCGATCATCTCGACAGCCAAGCTCTACGAAGTGCAAAAATATTGCTCTCTGACCAATCATATGTGGGATGGTTTCTGGTTCTTGGCCAATCGCCGCGCGTGGGAAGGCTTGCCGGACGACGTTCGCGGGATCGTTGCCAAGCATGTCAATGCGGCAACTCTCAAAGAGCGCGATGACGTTGCCCAGCTCAACGCCACGCTGCAGCAGGAGCTGGCGGCGAAGGGACTCCTCTTTAATCGCCCGGATCCTGCGCCGTTTCGCGACAAGCTTCGTGCCGCCGGCTTTTACACAGAATGGAAGGGCAAATATGGCGACGAGGCTTGGAGCCTGCTGGAAAGATCGGTAGGCAAGCTCGCGTGACCGCCGGAACGCAATCGCAAGCTTTTGCGTCGGCCAATAGCCGCATGATCAGGGCGCAATCCGTCACGGCGGCGATCGAATCGTACTTGGGTTCGCTCATCGAAATAGGCGCGGGCGGCCTGGTTGTGGCGGAGATTGCGATCCTGTTTGGCGGCGTGATCTCGCGCTACGTATTCGATCGGCCGCTGGTCTGGTCGGACGAGTTGGCCTCGACGCTGTTCCTGTGGCTGGCAATGCTCGGCGCGGTGATTGCGTTTCGGCGCGGCGAACACATGCGAATGACAGCATGTGTCGGCATGGTTGGCGGGTCTTTTCGCGCGACGCTCGAGAGCTTAGCGACCGTGGCGGCGCTTGCCTTTCTGCTGCTTATGGTTTGGCCGGCCTACCAATTTGCGAGCGACGAACTGCCGATCACGACATCGGCCTTGCAGATTAGCGACGCCTGGCGCGCAGCCGCACTGCCGGCCGGGATCGCCTTGATGATTGTTTTTGCCGTGCTTCGCCTGACTCGGGCGCCGTCGGCAATGGCGGTGTGTTTATCGATCGGCGTGGTCGCCGCCGTCGTCGCGCTGTTTTGGCTCGGTGCTCCACTGTTTCATCGCTTGGGCAATTTCAACCTGCTGATTTTCTTTGTCGGTGTGGTTGCGGCGACGGTGTTTGCCGGCGTGCCGATCGCATTTGCTTTCGGGCTCGCGATTTTCGGCTATCTCGCCTTGGCGACCCACACCCCATTATCAGT
>JBPYFG010000053.1:0-4662 GCA_051986365.1 Xanthobacteraceae bacterium | reverse complement strand
ATTCGCTCACGCTCTATCAGGGCATCGTCATCGGCATTGCCGGATTGCTAGCGCTGTTTCTGACGATATTGTTCGTCGTCAAAGGCAGCGTGATGTTTCCGGCCGCGGCGGCGCTCGGCTGGGCGGTTCTGATCTATATCGGCATCGATTTCGGTTTCTGGCCGAAAGTCTTCGATCTCTCGTCAGGCGCCGAGCGCATCTGGCGCGCCTCCGGTGAAGCGATCCTCGCCGCGACGCTGTTAGTGTTTCTGTTCGCCTACCTCAATCTCAACCGCTGGCACGTGCGCTACGCCCATATCACCGTCGGCTGGCTCGCCTTCCTCGGCGCGCTCGTCGCGGTCGCGCTGTTCTCGCCGGCGGTCGCCTCGGGCATCGCGCGCATGTCGCTATTTCTGGTCGCGGTGCTCGGCTTTGGCCTCGTGATTTACCTAGCGACCCACAATTTCGATCGCGCGGTAATGCTGATCCCGACCTGGCTTCTGCTCGTGGTTTGGGTCATCGGTGCGGCTGTGACCGTACTCGGACTCGTCACCAACGATATTGTCGGGCCGGCGCTGCTCGGCGGGCTTGTTCTCATCGTCATGCTGATCGGCTTCACTGTGATGCAGCACGCCTTCGCGGGCGGCGGCATGGCGAGCGGCATCGTCTCCGATATCGAGCGCCGCGCGCTGGCATTGACCGGCGCCGGCGACATGATCTGGGACTGGGATGTATCCGCAGACAAAGTGTTCACGAGCCCGGAGACCGAGGCGGCGCTCGGCCTCAAACATGGCGCGCTGGAAGGACCCGCCGCCAAATGGCTCGACGTGTTGCATCAGGGCGACCGCGACCGCTTCCGCGCCACACTGGACAGCGTGCTCGAACAGCGCCGCGGACGCGTCGTGCAGGACTTCCGCATGCGCACCGCCGACGGCCATTATCTGTGGTTCGCGTTGCGGGCGCGGCCGGTGGTCGGGTCCGATGGCGAGGTGGTCCGGCTGGTCGGCACGATCAGCGACGTCACCGAGTTCAAGACCGCGGAGGAGCGGCTCCTCCACGACGCCGTTCACGACAATCTGACCGGATTGCCGAACCGCGAATTGTTTCTCGACCGGCTCAAGGCGGTGCTTGGGCTCGCCAAATCCGACGCTGCGCTGCGTCCGACCGTGCTGGTGATCGATATCGACCGCTTCAAACAGGTCAACGACTCGGTCGGCATGGCGGTCGGCGATTCCATTCTGCTGACATTGGCGCGCCGGCTCGGCCGGCTGATCAAGCCGCAGGATACGCTGGCACGGCTTGCCGGGGATCAATTCGGCATGATCCTGTTGTCAGAACGCGATTCCGCGCGCATCACCGCATTCGCCGAGACCATTCGCAAGACGCTGCGCGCCCCGATCACGTTCCGCGACCGGGAAATATTCTTGACCGCTTCGATCGGGCTCGCGCTCGGCGGCGGCGAGCCTGATCGGGCCCAAGACCTGCTCAAAGATGCCGAACTTGCGATGTACCATGCCAAGCGCACCGGCGGCGACCGCATCGACGTGTTCAAGGAGGCGATGCGCGCGCGAAAGTCGGATCGCTTGTCGGTGGAATCCGATCTGCGCCGCGCGCTGGAGCGCGATGAAATCACGATCCTTTATCAGCCGATCGTGCGCCTTGAAGACCGCGCGGTGGCCGGCTTCGAAGCGCTCGCCCGCTGGAATCATCCCAAGCTTGGCCGCCTCTCGCCGGCGGAATTCATCAACATCGCCGAGGAAACCGGGCTGATCCTCGAGCTTGGCCTGTTGGTACTCGATCGCGCGGCGCGGCAGCTGAGCACTTGGCAGCGCACGGTCCGCCAGCGCGAACCGCTATTCGCCAGCGTCAACGTGTCGTCGCGGCAATTGCTGCGTCACGATTTGATCCAGGACCTGCGCACAGTGCTGGGGCGCGCGCCGCTGACTCGCGGCTCGCTCAAGCTGGAGCTCACCGAATCCACGGTGATGGAAAATCCCGAACATGCCGCGCAGATGCTCCACCGCATCCGCGAGCTGGGCGCCGGCCTGGCGCTCGACGATTTCGGCACTGGCTATTCGTCGCTCGCTTATTTGCAGCGTTTTCCGTTCGACACGATCAAGATCGATCAGTCCTTCGTCCGCATGTCGGCCAAGGGTACGCGGCCGGTAATCCTACGCTCGATGATCGCGCTGGCCCACGATCTCGGCATGGACGTTGTCGCCGAGGGCGCCGAAACCGATTCCGACGCCGTCGAGCTGTTTCAGCTCGGCTGCGAATATGCGCAAGGCTTCGTATTCGGCGAGCCTATGAGCGCGGAGCGAGCACGCGCGCTGCTTGAGCCGGAGTCGGCAGGGATCAAGGATCAGCAATCAGGGATCAGGGCAAAGGTCCTCTGATCAGGAATTCAGAGTCGGGTATTAGGAGGAGTCAGGGATCGGGAAACGGGGATCATTCTGACGCCTGGTTCCTGATCGCTGTTACGCGTGCCCCGCTTCGCTCGACAGCATGCCGAGATCGATGCCGAGCTTCTTCAACGCTCTCTCATATTTGGCGCCGGGATCGGATCCGAAGATGAGCTCGGAGTCGGGGGCGCAGTGCAGCCAGCCATTGCCCTGGATCTCGGTCTCGAGCTGGCCGGGCGCCCAGCCGGCATAGCCGAGCGCCAGAATGGCGCTCGCCGGTCCTTCACCGCGCGCGATCGCCTTGAGAATGTCGATGGTCGCGGTGAGACAAATGCCGTCGTCGATCGGCAGCGTCGAATTCTCGATAAAGAAATCGGCCGAATGCAAGACGAAGCCGCGCTCGGTTTCGACCGGTCCCCCGCGCATGACCTTTACGCCGCCGGCGCGCGTTGGCAGCCGTATGATGTCGGTCGCCGGAATCACATTCAGCTTCACTAGAAGGTCGGAGAAATTGATATTCGGTGCCGGATGGTTGACGACGATGCCCATCGCCCCTTCCGACGAATGCGCGCAAACGTAAATCAGCGAACGGGCAAAGCGCTCGTCCATCATCGCCGGCATGGCGATCAGCATTTGGCCGTCGAGATAGCCTCGGCGCCGGCTCTTGGTAGATGTGCCGCGCGGCATCTTCATAACGGAAAGGTTAGCCCATCGATCCGCAATTGCAAACGAACGGCGGGTCAAAAAGTTCATTGTCACAATATGACGCGGGTGCGAGCGCGTTTAATTTCCTGCAACCAATGTCAGCGACAAACGCACATGCCCCGCCAAACGGGGCATACGGTTCGCCGCTTGGTCACAATCATGTCAGTAGCACTTGTGCCCGCCTCAGCTTAGACAACGGCCATGATCTCGGCAGCCAAAAGTCCCCCCGCAGCTTCGGCCATGACCGCGCGCATTGCGTGGTTCATCCCGCCGTCGAGGCGCGCGTTCCAGGCTGCCATTCTGATCTCTCTTGCGGCCGCCACGTCCGCGTCCGCGCAGGACGCTTCGAACTGGGATGGGCAGGTGCATAGCGCCGCGCGCTTGATCGCGGGCGCGAAGAGCAAAAATCAGGACACTCCCTTCCTGCGTGCTGGCATCGAGATCAGGCTCGATCCAGGATGGGAGACTTATTGGCGCGATCCCGGCGATTCTGGAGCGCCGCCGACATTCGATTTCTCCGGTTCCGAAAACGTGAAATCGGTGAACGTGCTGTGGCCTGCGCCTGAGCGATTTCCCGACGGCGCCGGCGGCAATTCGATCGGTTATCGCAACAGCGTGATTCTGCCCATCCATGTCGTTCCGGTGGAAGGCGCGAAACAAACGGCGCTGCGGCTCAAGCTCGAATACGATGTCTGCTCCAACATTTGCATCCCGGTTGAATCCAATCTCGTGCTTAACCTCAGCGGTGACGGCGTCCAAAACGTGGCGATCGAACGGGCCGAGACCCGCGTGCCGCGCCCGGTCGCGCTCGGGCAGCAGGCGCGCACCGAAGCGACCCGTGAGCGCGCCCAACCCACCGCCCAATCCGCTGCCGGTCAAGACGCCGCGGGACAAAGCGCCGACCAACACCGGGAGCCTCTTGCCATTCTCGGCCTTCATCGTCAGCCGGGTGACGCGCATGATCGTGTTGTCGTCGATGTTGCAGCGCCTGCAGGTGTGCCGGTCGATTTGTTTGTCGAGGGCCCCACGCCCGATTGGTCGCTGCCGCTGCCGCAACAGGGCGCAGCCGACGGCACCGTCCGGCACTTCG
Source organism: Xanthobacteraceae bacterium (assembly GCA_051986365.1). GTDB lineage: Bacteria > Pseudomonadota > Alphaproteobacteria > Rhizobiales > Xanthobacteraceae > BOG-931. Next base: position 486 of record JBPYFG010000053.1, on the reverse strand, counting down.
AATTCGAGCTTGAGGGTCTGCCGCCGGACGCCAAAGCCGAAGGCGCGCAGCTGACTTTGACTGCCGTTTCCGGCGACGACGCGATCGAAGTGACCGCCCATCTCGACTAATCCGCGCCAGACGCTAGTTTATGCCCGCCCGCTAAAGCGAAATGGTTTTTCGGCTGAACCACCATTTCGCTTTAGCTTCTTGTTTGAGCATGATCTTTTCGGCCTGCCTTCGCCCGCCGAAGCGTTGCACGAACTTAAAGAAAGATAGTTGCCCGGCTTCGCGCAGGCGGGAAAACCGGTATCCACTTTTCCGGATCATGCTATAGAGCGCACGGAATTTATTTGCGAAAACGAGAGGACAGGATCATGTCGATTAAGGTTGGCGACCGCGTACCCAGCGGCAGTTTCATGGTAATGACAGCCGATGGGCCAAAGCCGAAGACCGCGGACGAATTGTTCAAAGGCAAGAAGGTGGTGTTGTTCGCGGTGCCGGGCG
>JBPYFG010000052.1:0-2891 GCA_051986365.1 Xanthobacteraceae bacterium | reverse complement strand
CCCGTACGCGGCTGTCGTTCGAAAGCGCCATGCTGCGGCTTGGCGGCGCTAACATCACCAGCGCCGATCCAGCGGTCAGTTCCGCCGCAAAAGGCGAAAGTCTCGCCGACACGATACGGGTGATTTCAAATTACGCCGATATCGTCGTTATCCGCCATCCGCGCGACGGAGCGGCCCGGCTTGCCGCCGAATATGCGCAGATCCCTGTGATCAATGGCGGCGACGGCAGCCACGAGCATCCGACGCAGACGCTGTGCGATCTCTTTACCCTGCGGTCGAGGAACAAGAGCTTGCGCAACATGAAAGTCGCCATTTCCGGCGACCTTAAGGGCAGCCGCACAATCCATTCCTTCGTCTACGCGCTGGCCCGCTTCGGCGCCACGATTGAGCCACTCCCCGCGCCCGGAATGGAATTGCCGGCTCACGTCGATCGCCGGCTGCGCGAAGAATTTCACAGCCGCATGGTGTCGAAGGACGCCGGCCAAGACGGCGCCATCGACGCGCTCTACGTCACTTCCGACCAGCCGCATCAGCTCTCGCTCTACGCCGAGCCGGAAATTGATTACGGTTTGGTGTTGCAAAAGAAGACCGACGCGGTCTACGTCACCCGCTTCCAAAAAGAGCGGTGGCCCGAGAAAGAGCGGCCCTATCCGCGGATCGACGCCAAGTTTCTCGGCGAACCCAAATATTCGGAAGCGAGCGTCATGCACCCGCTACCTCGGGTCAACGAGCTCGACGCCTCGCTCGATACCGACCGGCGCGCCATCTATTTCCAGCAGGCCGCCTACGGTGTTCCCGTACGCATGGCGCTGATCTCGCTGCTTTTACATTTGCACAAGAACAAATCGCTGCACAAATTTCCGGGTGGCTTCGCCAAGCCGGAGTATCCGGTCTATTGCCAGCCGATCGACACCGGCCTTCGCTGCGCCAACCAGAACTGCATCACCTGCGATCCCGCCGAAAGCCAATATGCGGCCAACAAGTTTTACATCGTCGAAGAGCAGCATCGGCATGACGTGCGATTGCGCTGCGTCTATTGCGAAAGCGACATCGAGGTGCCGCCGGATGCGGCAGCGGATTCTTTGGTTGTCGCCGATACTGCGCGAAAGACGTTCACTCCCGGGCTCACAACGCTGATCAAAGCGCCAGCGGAAAAACGCAAACATCTCGTGATCTACGGCAACGAATCGGAAGCGGTGGCGGCGGGATTTGCGCCGCGCGAGGCGAGCGCCGGCAAGGTGCGAATGGGATAGCCGGACATCCGACCCGGTCGGCCCGCGCCACAATGAGCGGATATGCAGTCACCTGTGCTCCAATATGCCGCGTCGCTGATCTTCGGCTATCTGTGCGGCTCGATACCGTTTGGCGTGCTTTTGACCCGCTTGGTCGGGGCGCCCGATCTGCGCAGCGTCGGTTCGGGCAATATCGGCGCCACCAATGTGCTACGGACGGGACGCAAATTCTTAGCCGCCGCGACGCTCGCCGGCGATCTTCTTAAAGGTACTGTTGCTGTTGTCGTGATCAGCGTTGTGTTCGGCCGCGACGCTGCGCTGTATGCCGCGCTTGGCGCTTTCCTCGGCCATTTGTTTCCGGTTTGGCTCGCATTTAAAGGCGGCAAAGGCGTCGCCACCTATATCGGTTTATTGCTCGGTCTCGCGCTCTGGCTGGCCCTGATCGTGTTTTGCCTGATCTGGATCGCGATTGCGGCGGCCTCGCGCTACTCCTCGCTTGCCGCGCTCGTAGCATCGGCGGCAACGCCGGTAGTGCTGTGGTGGAACGGTAATTTGCCGGAAGCAAAATTATTTCTGCTCTTGTCCGCGCTGGTCTGGCTGATGCATCGCGCCAATATCGCGCGGCTCGTCAGCGGCACGGAAAGCCAGATCGGCGGAGGCTAATACGAAATGCTTTACTGTGCCGCCACGGCGGCGGGCCGCACCGGAGCGCCATGGGTGTGCGGAATCTTGTCCGCAAACACTTCGACAAAATGATCGGTCTCGCCCGGCGCGGTGTGCGGGCGGAGCGCCTCGTCGAAATAGGTGCGCGCGGCGGGGTCTTTAACGATTCGCGCCATGATCCGGCGATAACGCCAAAGCAGCCGCAACCACTGCGAACTGACTTTGATGAAATCGGCGAGCCGCCACGGGTAGAACACTAGCCGATGAGGAACCGGCATACCGTAACGCCGCTGGTTTCGCAGCTTGCGGCGCAGGAAGCCGAATTGCAGCGGATGGACGCCTTCGATGCGGGCAGCGCCGGAAAAGATCGTAAGCGAATCCAGAACCTTGGTGCGATTGATTCCGGAAACGATCGCGCGCCGCATGATCGTCTCGACATGTTCGTCGGTGTAATAACGCCGCCAGGCATCGGCATAGACGCCGATCCAGGTCTCTTTCGACATCAGCGGGTGGGCGGTGCAGGCGTGTTCCAGATCGTATTTGTTCATGTCGGGATCCATCGGCACCCCGCGCATGAACAGGTTCTTGTGATCCTCCGAACCCGGCAGCGGCGTTAGATAGAAGAATTCAAGGATATCGACCGGCAGCTCTTTCTTGATGATCTCAATATCGCGCGCGATCGATTCCGGCGTGTCGGTCGGGAAGCCGAGAATGTAGCCGGCATAGGTCATGACCTTTTGGCCGCGCCACGCCAACAGCATGTCGCGATATTCCCAGATCTTGTTCTGCCGTTTCTTGGTTCCCATCAACGATTCCGGATTGATGTTCTCCAATCCGATGAACACCGCAGTGCAGCCGGCGCGCGCCGATTTTTCGATGAAGCCGGGAATGCGGTGGCAGAGTGTGTCGACCTGAAGCAGGAGCCGGATGTTGAACCCTTGGCGCTCGCGCAATTCGATCAGACGATCGAGGATCGATTCCCAGTTGCGGTTACGG
>JBPYFG010000051.1:0-3896 GCA_051986365.1 Xanthobacteraceae bacterium | reverse complement strand
GCGTTCGGGGGTAAAGCGGACATTGTCTGCTTCGTCCTTATCTCGTTCGTCAGTTATGAACCGCTGCCTTAGGATTAGGTGGGAAGGCAGCATGGCTTGCCGTTCCGCGCAACAGATCGAGGCCCATCTTGAGGGCCTTATCGTCCGACTCGTCGGGGGGCACATAGGACTGCGAGCCGGATTGCTCGGCGCCTTCAGCCTTGAGGTGGCCACGCAGCGACGCTTCGCCTTGGGTGTCAATCTCAGCCTTCAAGTTATCCGGAACGTCCTGCAGGACTTCGATGTCCGGGGTGACGCCTTGCGCTTGAATCGAACGTCCTGACGGCGTGAAGTACCGCGCCGTGGTCAGTCGCAGCGCCCCATTGCCGGCGCCCAGCGGAATGATCGTCTGCACCGATCCCTTGCCGAACGATCGCGTGCCAATGAGCGTGGCGCGCTTTTGGTCCTGCAAGGCGCCGGCAACGATTTCCGAAGCCGAGGCCGAGCCGCCGTTGATCAGGACGATCACCGGCTTGCCTTTGGTCATGTCGCCGGGCCGCGCATTGAAGCGCTGCGTCTCTTCCGGGTTGCGGCCGCGGGTCGAAACGATTTCGCCCTTCTCCAGGAAGGTGTCGGAAACCGAAATCGCCTGGTCAAGCAAACCGCCCGGATTGTTACGCAGATCGACGACGTAACCCTTGATCTTATCGGCGCCGAGTTGGGCGTTGAGGTCGTTGATCGCCTGCTTGAGCCCGTCGGTGGTCTGCTCGTTGAATTGCGTGATGCGAATGTAACCGACGTCGCCGCCCTGCGGATGCCAGCGCACCGACTTCACCCGAATGATGTCGCGAACGATCGAGACCTCGATCGGCTTGTCGGCGCCTTTGCGCATAATCGTGAGCTTGATCTTGGTGTTCACCGGGCCGCGCATCTTATCGACGGCCTGATTGAGGGTGAGTCCCTGCACGGCTTCGTCGTCGAGATGAGTAATGATGTCATTGGCCATGACGCCGGCTTTGGCGGCGGGAGTATCGTCGATCGGGGCGACCACCTTCACCAGGCCGTCCTCCATCGTGACCTCGATGCCAAGGCCGCCGAACTCACCGCGGGTCTGCACCTGCATGTCGCGGAAGCTCTTCGGGTCCATATAGCTGGAATGCGGATCGAGCCCGGCCAGCATGCCGTTGATGGCCGATTCGACGAGCTTGCTGTCGTCCGGTTTCTCGACGTAATCGGCGCGCACGCGCTCGAACACGTCGCCGAACAGGTTGAGCTCCCGGTAGGTGTCGGAAACCGCCGCGCGCGCTGCCGAACCAACCAACAAGGCCCGCGGCTGCGTGATCATCAGCGTCGCCAACACGCCGGCCAGTGCACCGAGAAAGAGCAGTGAAGTTTTGCGCATCATCCGCGAACCTTTTCGCCTTCGTTAGTCGCCCACCACGGGCTGGGGTCAATAGGAGCACCGTCCTTGCGGAACTCCACATAAAGTACGGGTTGCTTGGGACCGGACGAGCCGGCCAGGGACGCTTGTGATCCGCCACCCATCACCGCTACCGGCTCACCGGTTAGCACGAACTGTCCGATATCGACAGAAATCCGCTCCATCCCCGCTAGCAGCACATGATAGCCGCCGCCGGCATTGAGGATCAAGAGTTGCCCATAGCTGCGAAACCGTCCGGCGTAAACAACCCAACCGTCGCAGGGCGCGGTGATCTCGCCGCCCGCCCGGGCGGCAATGGAGAGGCCTTTTTGCGTTCCGCCTGACCCGTCTGCGCCGCCAAACTCCCGAATCCGAGTGCCGTTGACCGGCAAATGCAGGTGCCCGCGCATATCGGCAAATGCAACCGCGGGTGTCAGACGGCCCGGGTCGCTCAACGCGGCGAGTTCCGGATGCGTCGCATCGTTGGCAATTCCGCTATCGGCGTCCCGCGTCGCGCGCTTGGCGTCCTCGAGCCCGGCTTCGAGCTTGGTGATTAGGTCCTTGATGCTATCGACTTGGCGAGCAGCATCAGTGGCCCGCTGGCGCTCGCTGGCGAGCGCCAGCTCGGCATTGGTCTGCTTTTTCTGCCGCTGATCGATCAATAGGCTCACGCGAAGTTGTTCGCGGCCAAGCAGATCAAGCTCGCTCGTGAGCTGGTCGCGCTGCGCGACGATCTCCTTGTGCACGTTCAACAGCGCCGCAAGGTCGCCGGCGAGCGCGTCGGCCTGGCTGTGCATTTCCGGCAGAACGGCGCCAAGCGTGATCGCGGTACGGACCGCGCGCAATGCGTCTTCGGGGCTGACCACCAGAGCAGGCGGCGGCTGGCGACCCATGCGCTGCAACGCGGCGATCACTTCGACGATCACGGCGCGCCGCTGGTCGAGCGATTTTTGCAAAGAGCGTTCCTGCTGGTTGAGCATGTCCAACCGGATTTGACTCGCATTGATATTGGCCTCGACGTCGCGCACGCGCGCCGCCGTATCGATCAGTTGCGCATTAAACTTGCGGCGATCCTGGCCGAGCGCTTCAATTTCGCTGCGCAGCTTGGCTTGCGCGTCCGCAGAATCGCGCGCCCGCGCCAGTGCCGCGTCCAATTCCTGGTCGCGCGCTTTGAGCGCGTCGGCCGGGTTTGCCGCCTGGTCGGCGGCGGGTTGCGAGGAAGCCTGCGCCCAGGCGCTGGAATTGAGCGCCAATTGCACCCCGATCGGCAGCGCAAAAGCCAATGCCGAACCGAGCACCAGGCGCGGATCGGTTCGGCTCGACCGTCGGAGAATCATCGGTTGCAAGGTAGAGGCGGCTCTCAGGAAGGCAAGTAAAACGGAAAAAGCGGGCCAGGTTACGACCGGAATGCGACAGGCGCGGCGTGCCGCCGTCACAATTCGCCCGCTAACCTTTCGCAAGACGCCGCTAACCCGTTCAGCCGCGATGGTAAGGATGGCCGGCGAGAATGGTGCCGGCGCGATAGAGCTGCTCGAGCAGCATGATGCGGACGAGCTGATGCGGCCAGGTCGCTGCGCCAAAGGCCAAGACGTGCCTGGCGCGCCCGCGCAGGCTTTGCGTGATGCCGTCGGCCCCGCCGATCACGAAACACAACGCGGCGCGGTTCTCCTCGCGGCATTTTTTCAGCAACGCGGCCAGTCCCGGACTGTCGATATTCTCGCCGGCGGAATCAAAAACGACAACCACGGCGCCATCTGGAAGAACGTTGGCGATCGCAATCGATTCTTCGGTGCGGCGCCGCTCCGGCTCGCGCGCCCGGCTCTCCCGGATTTCAATGACTTCGATCTGGCGCAACCCGAGCGAACGGCCGAGCGCTTCGGCGCGCTTGCGATAGGCCGCGGCCAGCTCCCGTTCGGCTCCCTGCTTCAGCCGGCCGACCGCGGCGACGATCACGCGCATGAGCGGACCTCGTCGTCATTGTCAGGCGCCGCGGTAAAACGCCCGCGACTTGCGCATGATAGGCTGGATCAGGATCGCGGGTGAACCGCCGCACTGGACAATTCGCGGCTCAGCGCCTGGCCGAGCCGGGGCACCACCCGATACGAAACCCAAGCGCGACAGAGCTAGCTTGCGCGCTGCGCGGGCCGTCCGGCCATCCACATTTTTTCGAGATTGTAAAAATCTCGCACTTCCGGCCGAAAGACATGGACGATCACGTCGCCGGCGTCGATCAGCACCCAATCACAATGCGGCATGCCTTCGACCTGGGCGCGAACGCCGACCTTGCGCAAATCCTCGACCACTCGATCGGCTACCGATCCGACATGGCGATGCGATCGGCCGGAAGACACGACCATGTAGTCGCCGATTGAAGATTTGTCTTTGAGATTGATGGTGAGGGTGTCCTCGGCCTTCATGTCGTCGAGGCGGTGGAGGACCAATCGGAGGATCTCCTCGGCGTCAAGACGCATTCTGGAGACCGTTTCGGGCGCGCGAC
>JBPYFG010000050.1:0-4444 GCA_051986365.1 Xanthobacteraceae bacterium | reverse complement strand
GGCGCCTGCGCTTGGTATTTTTTGAAAAAATCCGCGGCGGGCGCCATCAGTTTAGGCGTCGGCACCCAGAACTCGTAATTCACGATGCCGTTGAGCTTGGATTTGAGTTTGCTTTTGATGGCGGTGTACTGGATTCCGACCATGCCGCCGCCCATCATCTTTGGTTTCAGGCCTAGCTCGCCGGCGGACTGCACCATGCCTACCGAAGTATTCGGATAGGAGCAGATCACGACCAGATCCGGATTGGTTGCCTGGATGGCGCGGATGATCGGTGAGAAGTCGGTGGTGCTCGGCGGATAGTTTCTGTCGTAGACGGTCTTAAAACCGTATTTGTGAATGTTCTCGCGGGCGCCCTCAGCAGCGTTACGCGAGAACTCGGCGTCTTCCGCGGCGATCGCGACGGTTTGCGGCTTCGGATTCTGCGCGGCCGCAACTTCGAAGAAGCCCTCGGTGAACGACGCTTTTGGCGTGGGGCCGGACGGCAGCATCGAGAAGTATTTGGGGTAGTGAAAGTCATGGTTGGCGTCGAGCGCGAACAACCCGATGAAAACCTTGCCTCTCGGCATAACCGTGGGAATGGCCGGGGCCACCATGTTCGTTCCATACGGCCCGATGACGAGATCGACTTTGTCGACCTCCATTAGTTTGGTGTAGATGCCGGGGATGGTGTCCGGTTTGGTTTGATCGTCGTAATAGACGAGCTGCACTGGCCGGCCGAGCAGGCCACCCTTGGCGTTGACTTCCTGCTCCCAAATCTGATTGCCGAGCAATGCTTGCTGGCCGGCGCCCGCGAGCGAGCCGGTCTGCGCCATGCTGAAACCGATCTTGATCGGGGCGGCGCTCTGCGCGAAAGCGGCAGTCGAGCCCAAGGCATGGGAAAAGGCCGGGGAAATCACAGCAGCGCTAATGGCGGTATTTAGCTGGCGCCGGGTGATGCGATGAGTCATGTTTTCCTCCACGAAAACGCTGGTTCTACAATGTCTCTACCTGACCGGCCGCCTAAAATGACGTGACCAGCCAGTGCGTCGGGCCGTAGCATGCCCTGCTTTGCCGAGCCTGAAAAGAGAGCCGCGGGCCGCGTGGCAATCTGCCCGAGGCGCCCTTGGCCCCTTTAGTGGGGTATTGACGATTTATACTGAACAGTATCGCCTTAGACTTTCTGGTGTGGGCGGTTGCCGAATCGAAATTGGTTGCTGGAACGGGAGCGGAACCCAGCCGATGATCGTACTGTCGGTTAACGGGAAAACTTACAATCTCGACGTGGAAGACGACACCCCGCTGCTCTGGGTGCTGCGCGATACGATCGGGCTGACCGGGACCAAATATGGGTGCGGTATCGCGCAGTGCGGCGCCTGCACCGTGCTGATCGACGGCGCTCCCACCCGCTCCTGCCAAGTGCCCGCCGGAAGCCTGGCCGATCGATCCGTCACCACGATCGAAGCCTTGGCGCATAACGGCGAGCTGCATCCGGTGCAGCAGGCATGGATCGATCTCGACGTGCCGCAATGCGGCTATTGTCAAAGCGGAATGATCATGGCCGCGGTGGCGCTCTTGCGCGACAAGCCGAAACCGACGGATGCCGAGATCGATGCGGCGATCACCAATATTTGCCGCTGCGGCACCTATCAGCGGGTGCGGGCCGCGATCCACGCCGCGGCCAAGGTCTAAGAGGGTCTAAAGCATGATCGCGCCGCAGCGATGAACGAAAGCGCGGACAGATCGCAACCGGCGGCGGGACGTTATGCCAAGCGCGCCTGGCAGTCCGACGTCATCGTCGATCTGATCAAACATTATGAATTTCCGTATATCGCGCTCAACCCGGGCGCGAGCTATCGCGGCTTGCATGATTCGCTGGTCAATTACGGCGGCAATGATCCGCCGCTCTTGCTGTGTCAGCACGAGAAGATCGCGGTGCAGATCGCGCACGGCTACGCCAAGGCGACCGGCAAGCCGATGGTGGCGATCGTGCACGACGTAGTCGGCATGCTGCATGCCACCATGGGAATCTACTACGCCTATCTCGATCGGTGTCCGGTCTTTGTCGTCGGCGCCACCGGCCCGATGGACGAGGGCCGGCGCCGGCCGTTCATCGACTGGATCCACACCGCCAATGTCAACGGCGAGCAGCTTCGCCATTACGTCAAATGGGATTATCAACCGGCGAGCATCGAGGGCGTGCCGGATTCGTTTGCGCGCGCCTATGCCGCGATGATGACCGAGCCGCAGGGCCCGATCTATATGTGCTACGACGCTTGGCTGCAGGAGCAGCCGCTTTGGCGCGATATTGCGCTGCCGAAACCTTCGCACAGCACAGTGCCAGCGCCGATGGCCGCGGATCCGGCGGCGCTCGCTGCCGTCGCGGAGCGTCTCCTTGCCGCAGACTATCCGGTGCTGATGGCCGAATATGTCGCGCGCGGCGCAAGCGGCTTCGGCCATCTCGTGGCACTGGCCGAGACCGTCGGCGCTGCGGTGTTCGATGTCCATGCGCGGCTCAATTTTCCCAATCGCCATCCGCTAAATCTGAGCTGCCACAAGGAAATATTCCGCGACGCCGATCTGATCGTATCGCTCGATACCCGCGATTGGGAAAAGTCGACGCACTTTATCGAGCGTACCGAGCGCCGGGTGGTGCCGTACTACCCGCCGCGTTGCGAGATGGTCGAGATCGGCTTCGGCGAAATCAACTTGAGCAAATGGTCGATGGATTACACGCGCATGCCGGCGTGCAGCCTGCGCGTGCTCGGCGACACCGCAACTGCGATCCCGGCGCTGACGCAAGTGTGCCGGGAACGGATTGCCAAAGACCCGCGGCTTGCCGCGCGCGTCACGGAGCGCGCCAACGCGGTGCGCTTAAAGCACGACAGCTTGTTTGCATCCTGGAGCGAACAGGCCAAAGCGGATTGGGACGGCGTGCCGATCACGCTGCCGCGGCTCTCCAGCGAGATCTGGGATGTGATTAAGCACGAAGATTGGGTGTTGACCGCAAATACGCTGCAGGACTGGGCCTATAAGCTGTGGGATTTCGACAAACCGCACCGTCATCCCGGCCAGGCGCTCGGCACCGGCACCCAGATCGGCATCTCGCTCGGGGTTGCGCTTGCGCATCGCGGCAGCGGACGACTGGTCGTAGATATCCAGCCCGACGGCGATCTATTGTTCGATGCCGGCGCGCTGTGGAGCGCCGCCAAGAACAACATTCCGCTGTTGGTCGTGATGTATAACAATCGCGCCTATTACAACGATTGGGAACACCAGATTCACGTCGCGCAACATCGCGGCACCCCAGTCGAGCGCGCTTATATCGCCCAGGACATCGCCGGTCCGGATCCGGATTTCGCCGCAATGGCAAAAAGCATGGGCTGGTACGCGGAAGGGCCGATCGAGGAGCCCGCGGCGATCGCATCGGCGCTGCGCCGCGCCGTCGCCAAGGTGAAAGCCGGCACGCCGGCGCTAGTGGATACTGTGGTGCGGCCGCGATAAACGGCGCTAGGCGAAACTGGCGTGGCTATTTGTATTCGGAACTGCTCGGCAGTAATTCGGCTGTACGCGCGTTGCGATAATTCCTGGTCGCATAATCCATCATGTCGGCGACCGTCAGTTGCCGTTGCGCGAACAGATACCCTGAATCGACCGCGCTGGTCAGGCTTTCGAGAAAAGCGGTCGCATATTCAGACTGAGGATTAGCTCCACGGCTTGGCTCAGGGCTCAGCTCATGGTTTGGCTCAGCGCTTGGCTCATGGCTTGGCTCACGACTTGAAGATTGCTGCTTGAGCGCGGCCAGTTTCGTTGCGCCGGGGATATTTGCCGGCCTGGGCACCGGTATGGGCGCTTGAGTTGACGCTTGGATCGGTGCTTGCGCCGGCATCGCCGCAGATGTCGCGGGCGCGGGCATTTGTGCCGTCACTGGGGCAGGGGTCCGAGTCCCAGCAAAAGCCAGAGCGGGCGCGGCGGGGACCGGCGCTTGCGCCGTCACCACGGCGGGCTCGGCGGTCACTCTGGCAATTTCGCTCTTCACCAGATTGCGAAACTGCGAACTGAACTGCGCGCCCGGATGGGAATCGTTGTTCTCGATATATTCTATGTTCGGGCCGATCAGCTTCTTCGATCCCATGCCGCCAAAGGTCATCGCCGGATTTGGATTATAGACTTCGATCATCCTGCCGACGCGTCCGGTCACGGCCGGATTCCAGCTCAGCATCGAGGGCTGAAGCGCGATAATGACATCGATGTAGTTCGCTTTGTTGGCCACGAACACCGAACTATTCGCACCTAGACTGTAGCCGATCACGACGGTGCGCGTGCCGGGCGGTTGGCGCTCGATATCGTCGACTAGCGCCGGCCATTCCTGATGCAGATAGGTTTTGACTTCCACGTCCGGCATCAGTTTAAGCTCGGCAACGAGCTCGACGAGCCCGATCGCTGGAAGCGGTCCGAACATCGGCCA
>JBPYFG010000049.1:0-10243 GCA_051986365.1 Xanthobacteraceae bacterium | reverse complement strand
ACGAGAATGACGATCGGCAGGTATAAAAATCCGATGCCGAGAACGAGCGCCGCGATGTTGAATGCGGACAGCTTGCGCATCTCAATCGCGCTCCATGCCGCGCATGGCCTGATGCTGGAAAACCACGATCGGCGTGACCAAAAGACAGACCAAAACGACCGCCACGGCCGCCGCGGTCGGCCAGTCCTTGTTGGCGAAAAATTCGCTCCAGATCGCCTGCCCGATCATCGCCGTCTGTGAGCCGCCGAGCAGATCGGGGATGACGAATTCGCCGACGATCGGGATGAAGCAGAGCAGCGAGCCGGCAATGACGCCTGGCGCCGACAACGGCAAAGTGATGGCCCAGAACGTCCGCCATCGCGGGCAGCCGAGATCGGCGGCGGCTTCAAGCAAAGATTGGTCGAGCTTCTCCAGCGACGCATAGAGCGGCAGGACCATAAACGGCAGATAGGAATAGACAATTCCGATATAGACCGCGGTATTGGTCGAGAGCCACGCCGGCGGCTCGCGTACGATGTGTAGCGCCAGCAGCAGCTGATTGAGCGGACCATCGTGCTGCAGAATGTTCATCCAAGCATAAATACGAATCAGGAACGATGTCCAAAACGGCAGAATAACGAGCACCACCAGGACGGCCTGCAGGCGCGGCGGTGTGCGCGTAATCGCATAAGCGATCGGGTAGCCGATCACCAGCAGCATCAGCGTGGAAAACGCCGCGATCTGCAGACTCTTCATGTAAGAAACGACGTAAAGCGGGTCGGAACCGAGGAAGACGTAATTGTCCAGCGACAGGCCGGCGAAAAACGAGCGCACGCCGTCCCAGCCGGCGGAAAGATCGAACACCGGCGTGTAGGGCGGTTGCGCGATCGCGCTCTGCGACAGGCTGATTTTGAGCACGATCAAAAACGGCAGCAAAAAGAATGCAACCAGCCAGGCATAGGGCAACCACAGGACGGTACCGGCAAGGCGCGAGCGTTGCGGCTGCGGGTTCATGCGGGTCTCGCTCACCGGGTCAATACGATTGCGGCTTCCGGCGCAAAGCTCAGCCACACCTGGTCGTTCCAGCTAATGCCGCGCGCGGTGAGCGGCCCACTGTTGGCAATCGCCGCTTGCAGCGGCACGCCGGCCTCGGTGCGCAGCTTATAAAGTGACAAGTCGCCGAGATAACCGATATCGACCACGGTGGCGCGCACGCAGTTCTCCGCATTGTCGCGTCGCGTCGGCTCGACTACGCACGGAATGAGGCGGATTTTCTCTGGCCGAATCGCGACCCACACGGTCGCGTTTGGCTCGGCGTTGATTTTTGCCGTTACACGCAGCCGGCCCAACATCGTCCCCTCAATCGTACCCGCGGCGTCGCCGACGCGGCCCTCGAACAGATTGACGCTGCCGATGAAGTCGGCGACCCAGCGCGAATTCGGCTGCTCGTAAATTTCGGCCGGAGGCGCCACCTGCATCAGGCGGCCGCGATCCATGACCGCGATCCGATCGGCCACGGTCATCGCTTCGCTCTGGTCGTGGGTGACGATGATGAATGTGAGTCCAAGCCGGCGCTGCAAGTCCATCAGCTCGAATTGCGTCTCGCCGCGCAATTTTTTGTCGAGCGCCGCCATTGGCTCGTCGAGCAACAGCACCCGCGGTCGCTTGACGAGCGAGCGCGCAAGCGCGACGCGCTGACGCTGGCCGCCGGACAATTCGTGCGGCTTGCGGCGGCCGAAACTTTCAAGTTTGACCAGCGCCAGCATGTCGGCGACGCGCGACGCGATTTCAGATTTCGGCAAGCCTTCCTGCTTGAGGCCGAAAGCAATATTCGCTTCGACGGTTAGATGCGGGAACAAGGCATAGGATTGGAACATCATGTTGACGGGGCGGCGATGCGGCGGCACCGGCCCAAGATCGACACCTTCGAGGAGGATGCGACCGGAGCTCGGCCGCTCAAATCCGGCAATGAGCCGCAACAGCGTGGTCTTGCCGCAACCCGAAGGGCCGAGCAGGGCGAAGAATTCGCCTTGAAAGACATCAAGCGAGAGCTGCTCGACTGCGGTGAACTCGCCGAAGCGCTTGCTGACGGCCTCAATGCGCAACAGCGGCTGTAAATTGCGCTCGGCCCAGGGCGCGAACCCCCGTTTCGCAAATCCCGAACTCGCCACCATGGTCGCCATCGATCGTCCGCGCGTGCGTGTGCCGGTGCCGCCGCCACGCTAATGCATTTTCATGATTCCCGGAAACAAGGCCGCTAGCGAAGCCAATCGCTCACGCCCGCCCCGCTCGTACCGCGCCGCTCATGTCCGCGCCGTCGCGTTCGCCTCGGCTATGAAGCGCTCCAGCGCCGTTGTCTGCTCCGGAGAGAACCGCAGTCCGAGCTTCGAACGCCGCCACAGCACATCGTCCGCCGTCCGCGCCCATTCCTTACGCATCAGATAGCGCACTTCGGCGGCGGTAAGATCGGCGCCAAAACAAGGACCCAAATCCTCCGCTCGGCTGATGTTCTCGAGCACGCGCTCAACGCGGCTGCCATAGGCCCGCACCATCCGCCTGGCATGCTCCGACTGCAGGAACGGCCAGCTTCGCAACGTGCGTTCGACCAGCGTTTCAAGCCCGTCATAAACGAAATCGCCGCCCGGCAAATGGCTTTGCGCCGTCCACGGCCGCGAATGCGGAAAAAAGTGCCGCAAACGCGCCAACACATGTTCGGCAAGACGCCGGTAGGTCGTGATCTTGCCACCATAGAGCGTAAGCAGCGGGGCTTCGCCGTAGCGCTTGTCGAGAATCAGTTCGTAATCGCGGCCGACATCCTGGGCCTTGCGTGCACCGTCGTCATAGAGCGAGCGCACCCCGGCAAAAGCCCAAACGACGTCGGCGGCGCCGATCTCGGTTCGGAAATATTCATTCGCGACCCGGCACAGATAATCGATCTCCTCACCGGTTGGCGCCGCGATGGACGGGTCGCCGGCGAACGTCTGATCGGTGGTGCCGATCAGCGTGAAATCGCGCTCGAACGGAATGGCGAAAACAGCCCGACCATCGGCGGCCTGCAAGATGTAAGCGCGATCGTGCTGGTAAAGCCGGCGCACCACGATGTGGCTGCCTTTGTCAAGCCGCACCCGATGCTGCGGCTCCCTACGCAGCGCGGTTTCGGCGAATATTTCGCTCCAGGCGCCGGTGGCGTTGATCAGGATTCGGGCGGTCACGACATCGCGCTGACCGCGTGCGATGAGAACAAGCCGCCAGCTGTCGCCGCGTTCGGCCCGCACGCAGCGGGTGCGGGTGCGGATGACGGCGCCGCGCTCCGCGGCGTCCACGGCATTGAGCACGACGAGCCGCGCGTCGTCGGCAAAACAATCGGAATATTCGAAAGCATGGTGAAACCGGACTTTGAGCGGCAGTCCCGCCTCGTCGGTGACGAGATCGAGTTCGCGCGTGCCGGGCAGAATCTTCCGCCAACCGATCCAATCGTATAGCGCAAGCCCGAGCCGCAGCAGTGATGCCGAGCGCCGCGCTTCATTGATCGGCAACACGAAGCGCATCGGCCGCACCAAGTGCGGTGCGGCGCGCAACAGCGCTTCGCGCTCGCGCAAGGCCTCGTGCACCAGGCGAAACTGACCGTGTTCGAGATAACGCAACCCGCCGTGGATAAGCTTGGAGGAGGCCGAGGACGTGCCGGACGCAAGGTCGTTTTGCTCGATCAGAACCGTGCGCAGGCCGCGGCCGGCGGCATCCCGCGCAATTCCGGTGCCATTGATACCGCCGCCGACGATAGCCAGATCGAAATCAGCCACTACGCCTCCCATGCCGGGGAATATCGAACGGCAAGTGCGATCTTGCCCTAGGTGCAAGATCGGCCATGATACCGCCAGGGAATACTACGCATGGACTTTCGCAATCGTCATGTCATTGTTACCGGTGGCGCCGGCGCACTCGGCACCGCGGTCGTGGCGCGGTTAATCGAGGCGGGCGCCGTCTGTTACGTGCCCTGCCTCAACGAGGCGGAGGCCGCGCGTTTTCGTTTGCGCGACCACAAGCAAGTCACCGTCACCCTCACCGGGTCGCTCGTCGACGAGACGGCGATCGAAAAGCTTTATCGCGGTGTGACGTCGCTGTGGGCCTCGATCCACACCGTCGGCGGCTTTGCTGCCTCGGCTTTGCGCGATACGGATTTGGCGACCATCCGCCAGCAGCTCGACATGAACCTCATCAGCTGCATCTTGTGCTGCCGCGCCGCGGTCCGCTCTATGGCGGGCGCCGGCGGCCGCATCGTCAACGTCGCCGCGCGACCGGCGCTGGAATGGCGAACCGGCGCCGGCATGACGGCCTATAGCGCGAGCAAAGCCGGCGTGGCGGCGCTGACAGCGGCGCTCGCCGAGGAAGTCGTCAAGGACGGCATCCTGGTCAATGCGGTGGCACCCTCGATCATGGACACGCCGGCCAATCGGCAAGCCATGCCAAAGGCCGATTATGCGCCGTGGCCAAAGACCGAGGAGGTAGCGGCGACGATCGCTTTTCTGGCTTCGCCCGAAAACCTCGTCACCCGCGGCGCCATCGTTCCGGTCTACGGAAAATCTTAGCACGTTCAATTGCGCCGCTCGTTTGGATCCCGCCGGCGCGGGGAATGAGCGGACATGCAGCGACGCCGCCTTAATATCCCGCCCACAGTCCCGGCGTTGCCAGTTCGAGCAGGTGGCCGTCCGGATCGCGGAAATAAATGCTGTGGCCGCCGCGCGGCCAATGGGTGCGGCCTTCGATCGCGATACCGGCCTCATTGAGGCGGCTTTCCCAAGCTTGTCGCTCCTCAGCGGCAATTGAAAAAGCCACATGCACCGGACCATGTCCGTCATGCGGTGGAATGGTGCCGCCAAGAAGGTGCACGGTTTGCAGCGAGTGGCCGCGCAAAAACAACAGCAGCACACCGCGATGACCGACATCGTAGGCGCAAAGCCGCGGATCGCGATAAATACTGTTCAGGCCAAGAATCTGTTCATAGAACGGACAGGCGCGCTCGAATGCCGCGACGTAGAGAACGGTTTCCAAAACGCCGAGGAGAGAAGGCATCCGCCGTTTCCATTTTCCCGTGCGGCGATGTTCGCCAGCGCCGGCGTGACGAGAAAATTCATCACGCGACCGGAACGATTTCGTGCTCCGGCATGGTCACCAGCCGGGTCACAGCGCTGGCGGCGACCAGTGCGCGTTGCTGTGCATAGGCCTCGTGATTGCGCTCGATATAATCGAGATCGTAGAGATAATTCACCATCAACCCATAGGACTGTTTGAGCGCCCGCTCCGACGTATCGGCGAGCCAATCGAGCCGCTCCAGTCGCGCGCCATTGCCGAGATGGAATCGCGCCACCGCATCGACCGGCAAGCCACGGCCGTTGCGGGCGCGCAGATAATACCATGCCGCGGCGCGAAGGAACGGCTCGCGCATGCGTTCGGCGATCTCGGGCATGTGCCACCAGCCGTCTTTGTCGAGCGCGGCAAGCGCTTCCCGGTCGGCATCGTCGATCGCGGCGGAACCGCTTTTGGCGCGCTCGCGGTTGAGCCATTCGGCGAAATTCGGCGCCGGCGACAGCGTCACAAATGTACCGACGCTCGGAATGTCGCGCGACACTTCCTCGACCACCTGCTTGATCAGAAAATGACCAAAGGTCACGCCAGTGAGGCCGCGCTGGCAATTGGTAATCGAATAGAACACCGCGGTGGTCGCGCGCTTCGGTTCGACCGGATCGCGCTTGTTGGACAGGATCGGCGCGATGGCAACGGGAATAGCGCGAGTGAGCGCCACTTCCACGAAGATCAATGGGTCGTCGACCAGCGCCGGATGAAAGAAGGCATAGCAGCGACGATCGGGCGGATCTATGCGCCGGCGCAAATCGGCCCAGTCTCTGATCTCGTGCACCGCTTCGTAGCGAATGATCTTTTCCAGGATCGATGCCGAAGTCGACCAATCGATGCGGCGCAGCACCAGAAAACCGCGATTAAACCATGACGAGAACAAGTGAACGAAATCGTTGTCGACGACTGCCAGGTCGTCGCGATGATCCATGGCATCGAGCAGCTGCTCGCGCATGCGCACCAGCGCCGCGGTACCGCCCGGCGCCAGATTGAGCCGGCGAAATAATTCGAGCCGCCGCGGTTCGCTGGCGGCGTGAAGATCGGCTGCGGTTGCATCCGATGGCGATTGCCGCCAGGCGGCGATGGCGCGATCGATCCGCGGTTGATCGTGACCGAAGGTTCTGCCGAGAGATTCGAAGAAGGCGATGCGCGGCCCGGTCGTCATTTCGGCATAATGCGCCAGAATTTCCTGCGCCAACGCCACGCCGGAGGCCTCGCCGCGGCCGGACAGCAAGTCCTCGCACAATTCGATCAGGCCAGCCGAACGTTCATGGGCCGGCTCGCGCCGCTCGCGCTTGATCAGCGCGCGACTACGGTCGGCGATGCTTTGCAGCATTTCGCTGAAAAAGGTGGTGTTCACCGTGTCATCCCGTCCGGCAAGACTTAGCTAATGCTGTAGTATTCTAATAACAAGTCAGGGTTAAAACTCATTATTTTCGCGAGCCGCGTTGCAGCCAAAATGGCCCGCCGGGCAGGAGAAGGGCGAACAACGTATCGGCCATACGGTCGACCCCTTCGACGAACCCGGCGGCGATTTTGGCTGCAACCCGAAGGGACGCGGGCCTTTTGGCCTCAGCGTCGCGGCCGCGCAAATGAATGAGTTTTGACCCTTATTAAAGCCCTGTAGACAAAGCGGCGCCGCTTGGGCAGTTAGGCGCAACGCGGCTTTGACCGCGCGGCTTTTCGGAGTTGATCATGCCGGGCCCCTTGGCTGGATTGCGCGTCCTTGAGCTTGCCCGCATTTTGGCCGGCCCCTGGGCCGGACAGATCCTCGCCGATCTCGGCGCCGACGTCATCAAGGTCGAACGCAGCGGCGGCGGCGATGACACCCGCGCCTGGGGTCCGCCCTTCGTACCGGCGGCCGATGGCGGCCATCTCGATGCCGCCTATTTTCATTGCACCAACCGCGGCAAGCGTTCGATCGAGCTGGATTTCGCCACCGCCGATGGCCAGCGGCTCGTCAAGAAGCTCGCCGCGCGTTCCGATGTGCTGATCGAGAATTTCAAGGTCGGCGGCCTGGTCAAATTCGGTCTCGATTATAAAAGCCTCGGCCCGGCCAATCCGCGATTGATCTATTGCTCGGTGACCGGTTTCGGGCAGACCGGACCGTCATCCGCGCGCGCGGGTTATGACCTGATGGCGCAAGGCATCGGCGGCATCATGGGCATGACCGGCGCGGCCGACGGCCCGCCAACGCGTGTTGGCGTGCCGATTTCCGATATCTTCTCCGGCGTCTACGCCACCATCGGCATCCTTGCAGCTCTGGTGCGGCGCGAGAGAACCGGCCGCGGCGGTTATGTCGATGCGGCGCTCGTCGACTCCACAGTCGGCACGCTCGCCTTCCAGGCGCTCAACTATCTCGTGTCCGGAGAACTTCCCAAGCGCATCGGCAATGCGCATCCGAACCTCGTTCCTTATCAGGAGTTTCCGGTTGCCGACGGCCGCGTCATCATCGCCACCGGTAACGACGCGCAATTTGTCAAACTGTGCGGCATTCTCGGCGCGCCGGAGCTCGCTCAAGCCGAGGCCTACATAGACAATAAAGGCCGTGTCGAGCATCGCGCCGAATTGGTCGGCAAACTGTGCGCGCTGACCTCGCGGTTCAAGCGCGAAGAGCTTCTGGATAAACTTGAAGCCGCCGGCATACCGGCGGGTCCGATCAACGATCTGCAACAGGTGTTCGCCGATCCGCAGGTCGTCCATCGCGGCATGCGACTCGAATTGAAAAGCCGGGCGGCAAAGGGCGGCATCATTCCCGGCATCCGCACGCCGATCGTTCTGGACGGGGCGCCGATGGCGTCGGAGCGGACGTCGCCGCGCCTTGGCGAGCACACTGCCGAAATTTTGCGCGAGATCGGCGAGGGTTGATTCTGGGCCGACCTAACGGCGCCGTCGGCCACCGCCACCCCCGCTGCTGCTGGCGCCGCTGACGCTACTGGCGCCGCCCAATAGCGCCGCGCCGATCAGGATGCCGATGCCGAGCGCAACGCCCAGGGTTAACAGCGGCCGCTGCTCGGCCTGGCTGGTGATGCGCCGCAGCGCGTCGCTGCCGTATTTGGCGCCGAGGTCGAGCGCTTGATCACTTAAGCGCCCCGCTTGATGGCCGGCGGCTTGGCCGCCTTTGCGGAAACGGTCCACCATCTCGCTCAGGATCGTGGAGATGGCGTCGCCGATTTGATCGCTTGCCGCAGCCGCGGCATCGGACGTCTGCCGCCCGGCCATGCGGCCGATCTTTTCGAGTTCCGTCTCGACAGCGCCCAGATGCTTCTGGATGGCGGCAACACTGGGAGCGAAATTCGATGTGCGATACTGGAACATGTTGCCTCGCGAAATCTTTTGGCTTGCGGTCGAGACCGCAACGTCGTCGTCGCACCAACTTGTCAATGACAGGGTTGGTTCCGCGCGCAAGCCCAAGCGCGCAGACCTCAACCGGACCGCGTCCTTTGCGCTCAGACCACCGCAGTCGGCGCCAATGCGTCGATATCGGTCACAACATCGATCACGGCGGGCCGTTCCGCCGCCAGCGCCTGAGCAAGCGCCGCCGGAAACGCGGAAGCCCGTTCGACGCGAATGCCGAGCGCGCCCATATCCTGGGCGATGCGCGCGAAATCGACCTTGCTGAAGGTCCATAATTCGCGCGCTTTCGCGGTCTGCTGTCCGCCATAGACACGATCGAAGCCGCGTTTCGACTGATTGCCGCCGCCATTGTTGTTCACAACCGTCACCGCATTGATGTTCCAGCGCGCGGCGGTCTCCACATCGGCGATGTGATACCAGAAGCCGGCATCGCCGGTGAAAGTGACCACCGGCCGCCCCGGGCAAGCGCATTTGGCGCCGAGCCCGGCCGGGAACGCCCAGCCGAGATGTCCGGCGCTGCGCATATAGCTTTGCCGCGGCGAGGTCAGGTCGAACATGCCGCCCATCCACATGCCGGCGTGCCCGGTATCGACGACGACGATGGCATCATCGGGGACGTAGCGCGTGAGCTCATGGCACAGCCGCTCCGGACGGATCGGCACCGCGTCCGATGTGAGCGCCGATTGATATTTCTTGCGCCACTCGGCGCAGATCGTTTGCGCTTCCGCGATCCAATTTTTGCGTTTGGCCGCGCTGGCGCGATCGGCCTGCGCCAACATGCGCGCAAGCGTCACTTTGGCATCGCCATTGACCGCCGCGAGCAGCGGATAATTGCGGCCGAGCGCTTCCGGCTCGATGTCGATCTGGATTGCCGGGGTGCCGATCTTCGGCACTGCCCAGAAATGGGTCGTCATGCCGCCGGTCTCGGTGCCGATGAAGCAGACGAGATCGGCGGCATTGACGACGCGATTGGCGCTCTCGCGCGAATAAGTGCCGGCCACGCCGACCGCAAGCAGATGATTGCCGGGAATTGCATCCTTGCCGTTGAGCGACGTCGCGACCGGAATCTGCAGCGCCTCGGCGAGCGCGACGAGTTCCGCCGCCGCGCCGGAAGTGCGCACGCCGCCGCCGGCGACGATCACCGGGCGCTTGGCTTCCTGCAGGATCTTTAGCGCCGCGCGCGGGCTCGTCTCGTCGGGCTCGGGACGAAAGGCCGGCACGCAGGCGAATTGCGGCTCGACCAGCGGCTCCATATCGGCGTCCTCGGCATCGATCTGGCCTTCGTTGCCGCGGAATTGTAAGTGCACCGGGCCGGGACAACCGGTCACAGCCGTGCGAAAGGCCTGGCGCACCATGTCCGGAAAGCGCGCGACATCATCGACGGTGGCGTTGAACTTGGTCACCGGCTCGAACGCCGGCATGTCGTCGATCTCTTGATAGACTTTGCGGAATTTTGTTTTCGGTTCGCGGCCGCCAGTCATCGCGATCACCGGTGCATGTGCAAGCCAGGCATCGCGCAGTCCGGCGGCGAGATTAAGCGCCCCGATTACTTGCGCCATGCAGATGCCGGGCCTGCCTGAGGCGCGAGCATAGCCGTCGGCCATGTAGGCGGCGGCTTTCTCACCGTGTACATGCAGGCGCTTGATGTCAGTGCGGCGCTCCATTTCAGCAAATGTGGTGCGCAAGACCGCGGGCACGTGAAAGACATGCGTGACGCCATAGGCTTTGAGCATGTCGGCGAGGCATTGGGCGCCTGTCATTTTGCGATTGTGTCCGA
>JBPYFG010000048.1:0-3115 GCA_051986365.1 Xanthobacteraceae bacterium | reverse complement strand
GGATGCCGGCAGTCTTCACCACTTTATCCCAGCGCGCCATTTCCGATTTGATGCGCTCGGCGAACTCGCTCGGGCTGTTGGCCACCGGCACGAAGCCGAGCGTGTCGAGCTTTTTCTTAATCGCCGGGTCGGCGGCCATTTTGACGATCGCCGCATTCCATTTCTCGATGATCGCCGGCGGCGTGCCGGCCGGTGCTACGATTCCGGTCAGCGTGTCGCTTTCAAGCCCGGGTACGTCCTCCTCGACATTGGTTGGCAGATCGGGCAGCGCCGCAACACGCTGTTTCGCCAGTACCGCGATGCCGCGCAGGCTGCCGTCCTTGATATTGCCGATCGCCGGCGGCAGCGCGGTGAACGCGATCGGCGTGTGATTGCCGAGCGCGGAATTGATTGCCAGTGGTGCGCCGTTGAAGGGCACAGTAACGAGATCGAGATTGTAGGTCTGCTTGAACAATTCGCCGGCGAGGTGCGGGGTCGAGCCGGTCGCCGGCTGCGCATAGCTGTATTTGCCCGGATTGGCCTTGATCAGATCGATCAGCTCTTCGAGATTTTTCGCTGGCAGCGACGGATGGGCGGTAACGACATTGGGCGAGGCGGCGACCAGCGAAATCGTCGCGAAGTCCTTGACCGGGTCATAGCCGATCTTGCTGTACATGCTGGGATTGATGATGAAGCCAGTCGAGACGACCAGGATCGTATAGCCGTCCGGCGCCGCGCGCCCCGCGGTCTCGACCCCGAGATTGCCGCCTGCGCCCGGCATGTTCTCGACATAAAGCTGCGCACCCCAGGCGTTCGAAAGTTGCTCCGCGACCATGCGTCCAATGACGTCGGTCGGACCGCCCGCTGCGAACGGCACAATCATGCGGACTTTGTGATCGGGATAGGTGTCGGCGGCGCGGCTCGGCGCCACGAGCGACAGCCCAATCGCGAGACTCGCGCCAAAAACACTTGCGCCGAAAGCGCAAAAACGAGCCCATGCGGCATTCATGCGCATACCATTCTCCTCCCAACTCTCCTCGCAAGCTCGACGAGAATGCTAAAGCGAAATGATTTTAAGTCGAATCGCCATTTCGCTTTAGCTTGTTGTTTGAGCATGATCTTTTGGGAAAACCGGCATCCACTTTTCCGGATCATGCTATAGCATCGCGCCGTGTTTTGGGCGAGCATGCGCGAGAAGACCTGTCAAATCCACCGCACAGCAAAGAGGGGCAGCGAAAGCCAATGGCCGGGCGCAAAGTGACGCGAGACGATCTCCGCCAAGCTGCGGAGAAATACAAGAACTGGGGCAAATGGGGTCCGGATGATGAGATCGGCACGCTCAATTACACGCAAGCCGAAGACATCGTCGCCGCCGCGCAGCTCGTGAAGAAGGGCAAGGTGATTTCGCTCGCGCTCAATTTCGACAATAACGGCCCGCAGGGCGGCAAGACCTCATATCCGGCGCTCGGCCGCATCAATCCGTTGCACACCATGCTGCGCACCGGCACCGACGCCTATGCCGGCGTGCTCGACAAACGCGGCATCCGCGCCGCCGACGATATGGTGGTGATCCCGCTGCAATGCGGCACGCAATGGGACGGCCTCGGTCATGTGTTTTATGAGAACTATATGTGGAACGGCTACGATTGCCGCGAAGTGTCGTCGTTCGGCGCGCAGAAATGCGGGATTGAGAAAACCAAGAACAAGATGGTCGGCCGCGGCGTCTTTCTCGACGTCGCCCGCGCGCTTGGCAAGGACTGCTTGGATGACGGCTATGGCATCACCTGCGCCGACCTCGAACTGACGGCGAACAAACAGAAAGTCGAATTTAAGCGCGGCGACTACATCATCGTGCGCACCGGACAGATGGAGCGCTGCCTCAAGGCCAAAAGCTGGGATGGCTATCCGGGCGGCGACGCGCCGGGCTTCGCCTTCGAGACGCTGGAATTCGTCGCCCGCACCGAGCTCGCCGCGCTCGCCAGCGACACCTGGGGCTGCGAAGTGCGGCCGAACAATACCGAGGGCGGCATCAATCAGCCGTGGCACTGGATCACGATCCCGATCATGGGCATGACCATGGGTGAGATTTTTTACGTCAAAGACCTCGCCGAGGATTGCGCCGCCGACGGTGCTTACGAATTCATGTTCGTGGCGCCGGCGATCCCGATCACCGGCGCGGTCGGTTCGCCGACCAATCCGCTGGCAATCAAGTGACCCCGTAGGGGTTATCCCGGACGGGAGCAGCCCGATCCGGGATCTCGCCCCGCTTGCTCAGTCATTCGGCGGGAATTTCAAGCCGGTCAGCAGCGCAAGCGCGGCGAGAACAGTTAGCACCGCGGCGAAGGTGACATGCGCGGTGAGGCCGGTCGTGGCCGCGGAAAGAAAACCGATACCGATCACCGGCACCGAATTGCCGGCGAACACCACGATCATGTAGCTGGACACGACTTCGCTGCGCCGGTCGGCCGGCGCAATGCGGTTAATCACTTCGAGGCTGCCGCGATAACCAAGGCCGCCGGCAAGTCCGCCCAGTGCGGCCGCGAACACGAGCAGTGCCAGCGAATGGGCGACTTCCGCTCCGACCAGAATCCACACGCTTGGCGGCAATAGCAGCAAGGCAGCGAGTGTCGCGGTTTGGCTCGCGAACATGCCGCTCGCGAGAATTGCCACCGCGGCAATCAGAAACAATTCGCAGACGATAGCACCGGCGACGAGCGGCGCGGATTGGTGCAGCGTCTCGCCGAGAAGACTGGGGATGAGCGCGGAATAGAAGCCAATCAATGAGAAAGTGGCAAAGCCGGTCACGGCCGGCGAAATGAATTGCAGCCGGATTCCCGGCGGCACGCCGACGCGCTTGTGCAGCTCGATATCGCGAAGGGGTTTCGGCTGCGTCACGGTTTCGTGCGGCAGGAGAATCGCGCCGGCGGCGCCGCACAACAGAACCAGAAAGGCTAGATAAGGAAGCCGCAACGGTGCGAAGGCGAATTGCGCAAGCACGCCGCCGATCAGCGGCCCAGCAGCACAGCCGAGGAAATTCGCCGCCGAAGCGACGCGGGCGGCGCGGCTCTTGTCGCTCCCCGCATAGAGCTCGGCGATCCAGGCGGTGGCCGCGCCGGAGGCAAGACCGGTCGAGAAA
>JBPYFG010000047.1:0-2660 GCA_051986365.1 Xanthobacteraceae bacterium | reverse complement strand
GTCGCCGCGAATTTGTGGGATGGGGCGCTCATCGGCATGGCGGTGATGCGGGAACACTTGTCGGGAAGCTTGGGTGTTGCGTGCAGCCTTATCTGGTCGTAAGCTTTTTCTAACGTAAAGCAAAACTAACAGGAGTTGATTGACAGGTGCCGGTGCTGGCCAAGATTCGGGCTCTGAGCAACGAGACCCGGTTCGAGATCGTGAAGCTTGTTCGCGACCGCGAAATGGACGCGGGAACCGTGGCAAGGCAGTTCAAGATGACGCGACCGGCTGTGTCTCAGCACCTCAGTGTGCTGCGCGAAGCGGGCCTTGTCGGTGAACGCCGAGTGGGATCGAAGCGCCTGTATGTGGTGCGCGCGGAAGCCTTCGATGAGCTTGTCGAGTTCATCGAAGGGTTTTGGAGTTCTCGACTGCGACGATTGAAACAGGCTGCCGAAGCGGCTGACCGGATCAAGGCGAAGAAATGAACGACACAGTCTCAAGACACCAACTGAGGAGGATAACGATGGCTAATGCAAGCAAGACAGTCAGAGGAGGGCTAAGCATGAGTTCTACGGTCGCGTCTAACGCTTGGGCAGAAATCGTCCATCATGCCTCGGACGGGATCTTGGAGGAGCGGTGGCTGCCAGGGCAGATGACGGACGGCGCGTTCATGGCGAGTTTGGCATTATTGGCGCTCGAAGCAGAGAGGCTACGGCCATCCGCAATCCTCATCGACGCAACGCAATTTCAGTATCGACCCGGGCCCTCGGTCATGGAATGGCGGAACAACTGCATAGTCCCTCGCTATGGTTCGGCTGGCGTTCGGAAGTTCGCCTTACTTGCGCCCGCCGGATTTCCCGGCACCATCGAGGAAGGCGGCAAGGAGGTCATTGACGGTCCGGCAATCTTTCCGACTGCGTGGTTTTCTGGGCGGAGTCGCGCCATCGAGTGGCTCAAGAGTTGATAGCTGCGCTCAAACAGAGCGCGTGGCGGCGTTACAGGGCCGCGCGGTCGCGTTGTGCGGTGATCCAACCCCCTCCGGTCAGGGCGAATAACGGGCCTCGTCCTGGCACCGAAAGATGAACGTGCCTGAAGCTTGCGGCGGAAGAGGTCGAAGGAGCGAAATGAACGAGATGAGCGAGACACCGGGCGGTCGAGAGGTCCGCCGAGAAATCTATATCGAAGCCTCCCCCGAAACCGTCTTCGCGCTGCTAACCGATGCGACAGAGATAAAGAAATGGCAGGCCGAAATCGTCGATGCCGAACCCGTTCCGGGTGGCGTCTTTCGCCTGGCGGAATCCGGAGGAATGCAAATCGAGGGTCACTACGTCGAGATTGTGCCCTATTGCAAAGTCGTTTATACGTGGGGTGGCATCGGCGGCGTCGCGCCGGGGCAATCGACGGTCGAATTTCTGCTTGAGCCTAGCGGCACTGGGACCTTTGTGCGGCTGCGTCACTATAATTTGCCTGCTTCGAGCTTTGATGCGCACGATCGGGAATGGGCGCTCGTCGGCTTGCCAAAGCTCAAGGCCGTTGCCGAGGGGCGCGATCCAGGCGGGCTTTGCCTCGGCAGTCAAGGACGATAGGGGTGTTCGCTCGCGAAGGCGGCATTATGCGGCCGCGTCACTACTGCGTAGTGTGCCGCGTCGAGCATTCGACTCCGCATCACGGAGCGTCGGGAGCCAGGTGCTCTACAGACATCGCGCACGCGCGGCGGGCGCTGCAGGCGGCGATCGCGGCTGAGAAAGAGATCATCGCGAGCATCACTCGCGCGAGGCAGGCGCAGACTTCGGCCTGATGCGCGCTCAGGCGGCGTCGCGCGCCTGCTGCCGCTTTTGCTGATCCTGTCGCCAGCGTTGCTTACGCAACGTGTTCCGCTGGCGGCGTTCTTCCGCTGTGAGCAATCGCGGGCGCTTCGGCGTCTGCGCCTTCGCAGGCGGCGCTTCGGCGAAGATCGCGTCAAACCGTTCGCGGCTTGGGATACGTGGGGCAGCTCGCCATCGCAGCTCGCTCCCGTTCTGCACGTACATCGAAAAGGCTGGACAGGCTTCGAGCTGCGCCGCGCAACGAGCTGCATTGCGACACCGATCACACGGAGCTGGGCGGCGACGTAGGGATCGAGCGGTCCGGTGTCCGTCACAGCGTGGCTCCCCGCGAGTGTAGATCGGCGCGCGAGTGTTACGCGGTGCAGCGCACCGTGCAAGCCAACGGAGCCCCGCGCGACGCTCAGGGCCGCGTGGGAATCGCTCGCAGATTGCCCGCCGCAGCGTTATGAGCGCCGCGCGGCGGATTGCCTCGTCGTTCATGCGTGTAGCATCACGGCGTTGTCACCGAGTGTCAGCGGGGAATAACTGGCGCGATCAGCGAGCAACTCGCGTGCGCAATAGATCAATCGCAACGCCGCTCGGCTGGTGCGGGCGATGATGTCAGCCTTTTTCCCTCGCTGTGTAGCCTTCGCTTGCTGGATGACACGCTGGATTCGCACGATAAATTCGCGCGTATCAAGGAAGTAGTTCGGATGCGCTTTCTTCAGCGCCTCGATGGGGCCGGTGGCGACCAGCACTGCCTCGATCTCTTCGCCGGCTTTGTTGACCTGCTGGCGGCTGTAGAGAGGCTTCGGAAATACCACTTCGTGTTCGCGCGATCTATGTGGTGTCGCCGGATCCGCCCCGCCATCA
>JBPYFG010000046.1:0-2227 GCA_051986365.1 Xanthobacteraceae bacterium | reverse complement strand
GATGTCGCCGACAGCGATCGCCCACGGCTCGGTGCTGCTCGGCTGCTTCTTCGCGGTGAAGGCCTGGTCCTACGGTCTCGACCGCTATCTGCTGCTCTACGGCGACAACGGGGTGGTGGTCGGCGCGAGCTACACCGACATCCATGTGGAGCTGCCCATCCTGTGGTTGCTGATTGGGCTTTCGATCGTCGCGGCATTCGCCGCGTGGGCGAACCTCCGGGTGCGCACCTACCGGCTTCCCGCGGCCGCGGCAGTGCTCGTCTTCGGCGGCTCCTTGCTACTGTCCGGTGTGGTCCCGGGATTATTCCAGCACTTCTTCGTCAAACCGAACGAGCTGCAGCTGGAGAAGCCCTACATCGAGCGCAACATCGCGCTGACCCAGCAGGCGTACAATCTCCATCAGATCACGACGAAGCCGTTTCCCGCCGAACAGGACCTTAGTTTCAAGACACTCGAGGCCAACAAGGCGACTATCGACAATATAAGGCTGTGGGACTGGCAGCCGCTGATGGATACCTACGCGCAGCTGCAGGAGATCCGCACCTACTATAAGTTCCATGACGTGGACGTAGACCGCTACCGGCTCGACGGCGCGTACCAAAGCGTGATGCTTTCGGCCCGCGAGCTGAAATCCTCGCTGCTGCCGCCGAATGCGCAGACATGGGTCAACCGCCACGTACTCTTCACGCATGGCAACGGTGTGGTGATGAGCCCGGTCACCCGCAAGAGCGCCGAAGGGCTACCGCTCTTCTATCTGCACGATATTCCTCCGGTCGCGACCGGCGGCCCCGAAATCCGCGAGCCCCGCATCTATTTCGGAGAGGAGACCGACGGCTACGTCATCGTCAAGGGGAGCACGCCAGAGTTCGACTATCCGAAGGGGACAGACAACATTTACGCGGCCTATGACGGAAACGGCGGCGTTCCCGTGGGTGGGATCGCGCAGAGACTCATCTTCGCCTGGTACTTCAACGACGTGAACCTGATGCTCTCGAGCTACATCACCGGCGATAGCCAGATCATGATCCGCCGCGACATCAAGGAACGGGTGCGCACAATCGCCCCGTTCCTGCGCCTCGACAAAGACCCCTATCTGGTGATCAGCGATGGGCGGTTGTTCTGGATGCAGGACGCCTATACGACGAGCAATTATTTTCCCTATGCACAGCCCGTGCAAGACTTCGATCTCAACTACATCCGCAATTCGGTGAAGGTGGTCATCGACGCCTATAACGGGACCGTCGACTTTTATCTGATGGATTCCGCGGACCCGATCGCGGCGACCTACCAGCGCATCTTCCCGGGCCTGTTCAAGCCGTTCGCGGCGATGCCGCCGGGCTTGCAGAAACACATTCGTTATCCGGAGGACCTGTTCCTGATTCAGGCGCGGCTCTACCAGGCCTACCACATGGAGACGGCCGACGTTTTCTATAACCGCGAGGATCTCTGGCAATTCCCGCGCCAGCCGGGCGACGACGGCACCACCATGATGGCGCCTTACTACATCATCATGCGTCTGCCCGGGGAGCCGCAGGCAGAGTTCTTCCTCCTGCTCCCTATGGTGCCGAGCCGCCGCGACAACATGATCGCGTGGCTCGCCGCGCGCTGTGACCCGCCCGACTATGGCAAGCTGATCGTCTACGAGTTTTCCAAGGAGAAGCTTGTCTACGGGCCATTCCAGATCGAGGCGCGGATCAATCAGAACACTGACATCTCCCAACAACTCACGCTGTGGAACCAATTGGGCTCGCGGGTGATCCGCGGCAACTTACTTGTGATCCCGATCGAGAACTCGATTCTCTATGTATCGCCGCTCTATTTGCGGGCGGTGCAGGGACACTTGCCAGAGCTCAAGCGCGTGATCGCATCCTATGGCGAGCAAGTGGTAATGAAGGAGACGCTCGCCGAGGCATTGTCGGCGCTCTTCATGGAACCCGGCGCCGTGCCGGCGGTTCCGAGCGCTGCAATGGCAACGCCGCTCGCAGGCCTCGCGGCAGATCGGGCGCGGGAGGCGCTCCAACACTACAATCAAGCAATTGCGCACTTGAAATCCGGAGACTGGGCCGGTTTTGGCACGGAGCTCGACGCGATGCGGCGGCTTTTGGAGGACATGAGTCCGAAATCGGACGGCCACTAGTCGTACGGCGTCGCCGCCCCGCACTGGTCGAAGCCGGTATCAACGGGTCGGTGCCTATATCAAACCGGGCATCGATGAGGTCTCATCGCT
>JBPYFG010000045.1:0-3655 GCA_051986365.1 Xanthobacteraceae bacterium | reverse complement strand
GCTTGAGCACTTTCTCATCCAGGTTGCGCTCGGCGAGCTGATTCTTGATCTTGGCGATGCCCGGCAGCATCGCCATCAAGCCGCTCATCCCGCCCATGTGCTGCATCTGCGTTAGTTGTTCACGAAGATCGGCGAGGTCGAACGCGCCTTTGCGCATCCTTTCGGCGACGCGCGCGGCCTTTTCAGCGTCGATCGTGGTCGCGGCTTTCTCGACCAGCGAAACGATATCGCCCATGCCGAGAATGCGATCGGCGATGCGCGCCGGATGGAAATCCTCGATGGCATCGAGCTTCTCGCCGGTGCCGATCAGCTTGATCGGCTTGCCGGTGACCGCGCGCATCGATAGCGCCGCACCGCCGCGGCCGTCGCCGTCGACGCGGGTGAGCACGATCCCGGTGAGATCGACCCGCTCGTTGAACGCGCGCGCCAGATTGACCGCGTCTTGGCCGGTCAATGCATCGGCGACGAGCAGGACTTCGTGTGGACTGGAGGCGCGGCGCACATCCGCGGCCTCGTTCATCAACGCTTCGTCGAGCGTAAGCCGGCCGGCAGTGTCGAGCAGGACCACATCATGGCCGCCGAGCCGTGCCGCTTCCTTGGCGCGAGCCGCGATCTGCACCGGGCTCTGCCCCTCGACGCTGGCAAGCGTCTGCACGCCGATTTGGCTGCCGTGCACCGCGAGCTGCTCCATCGCCGCCGGGCGACGGGTATCGAGCGAGGCCATCAGCACTTTGCGCTTGGCCACATCGGTCAGGCGCTTTGCGATTTTTGCCGTGGTGGTGGTTTTGCCGGAGCCCTGCAGTCCGACCATCATGATCACGATTGGCGCCGGCGCGTTGAGATCGATCGGCTCGGCGCTTGCGCCCAAGGTCTCGATCAGCTGGTCGTGGACGATTTTCACGACCATCTGGCCGGGCGTGACTGACTTGAGCACTTCGACGCCGACCGCGCGCTGCTTGATCTGATCGGTAAAGCTGCGGGCGACGTCGAGCGCCACGTCGGCCTCGAGCAAAGCGCGGCGGACCTCGCGCAGCGCGGCGTCGACATCGGCTTCCGACAGCGCGCCGCGCCGGGTCAGCCGGTCGAGGACGCCATTGAGCCGTTCAGAAAGACTGTCGAACATCGGGGTCCATTCACCTCTCCCCGTTGCACGGGGAGAAGGAGAAAACACAAATGGCGCCCGAGGGCGCATCGCGCTGTCGGGCGGTTGCCGCCGGCCTCGAAGGTCCGGTCGGCGGTTGAGGTTCGTTCTCTTGCGAGAGCGAGCGGAACCTAGTGACGGCCTTTCGGACTGTCAACCGCGGCCCTCGGGGGTCGCGGGATCGCGGCAAAGCCGCGCTGGGCAAGCGAAACCGGCCGGTTTAGCCAGGCGAGGGCTGCCCGCCTTTGATCAAGACGTAGACGTGCACGACGAGCTTCTTGGCGTCGGTTGTTGCCGGATCGGTCTCATATTCCTCGATGAACATGTCCTTGGCTTCAAGCCGCTGGTCATCGAGGTAATTGGTGATCGCTTCGTAAGTATTGTCGAGATCTTCGTACGAGCCGCGATGGATGAATTTGAGCGCCTTGCCTTCGGGCGAGTGGCCGACGGCAAGTTCGCCATGCGGCGGATTTTTCGGCGGCTCCGCGATCGGGACCGCCGCCTGATATTCAAAGCCGGTGTCATCGGTTGCGGTGAAAATCGTCATCGGCAGGCCGTCCGGCTTGATGCCTTCCTTGTCGAGATAGGTTTTGATCCTCTTGAAGGAGCCGCTGATGATGTCGAAGGCCTTGTCCCAGGTCCCGCTGCCTTTGACATAGATGATTGTCTTGGCGGTGAGAGCGGCGTCCTCGCCGAAGGCGTCGCCGGCCCGTGCCGGCGCATTTTGCGGCACGCTTTGCGCAGGCGGGGCCGGGCTCGGTGGTGTTTGCCCGAATGCCGGCGCGCCGACCCACCCAGCCAGAATGGCGGCCGAAAGGGTGGTCACGAGAGCGGGGCGAAACACTGCAAGGGACATCGAGTTCTCCTGATCGAGCGTCGGCTCGCTCATGTTTTTAAGTTTGTCGCCCCGACTGTGCTTTACCACGCCTCGACAACTTCGCCTTGCCCAAATTTCCGCCGCTGCTAGGACTGGGTTAGATTTGAACGAAGACGCGTGGCTGCTCATATAAACCGTGACATTCGGGCTTATTTGCGGGCTTATTTGCGGGCTGAAAGTGCGAGCTTAGATCATGAGCGCTCCTTATATCGGCGCTTTGGCGAACCGGGAGTTTGTCAAGATGAACGGTCTCGGCAACGAGATCGTCATTGTCGACCTGCGCCGCTCGCCAAAGCCGATCGAGCCGGCTGCCGCGCGCGCCGCGGCGCGGCAGGAGCCCTATGATCAGCTGATGGCGCTCTATCCGGCGCGCGGCAAGGCCGATGCGGCGGTGCGGATCTACAACAATGACGGCTCGGAAGCGGGCGCCTGCGGCAACGGCATGCGCTGCATCGCCGCTCTTGTCGCCGCCGAGACCGGCCGCACCGATTTGAGCTTCGAAACACCGGCCGGCGTGATTTCCTGCGCCCGCGCGGGCGAGTTTTTCACCGTCGACATGGGCCGTCCGCGCTGGCGTTGGGATGAGATTCCGCTGGGGCGCGAATTTGCCGATACGCGCGCGATTGAACTTGACTACGGACCGCCCGGCGCGCCGATCCTGCACGCGCCCTCCGCGGTGAGCATGGGCAATCCGCACGCCATCTTCTGGGTCGACGACCCCAATGCCTACGATCTCGCCACGATCGGTCCCGCGCTCGAGCACGATCCGCTGTTTCCGGAGCGCGCCAATATCACGCTGGCGGCAATCCCGTCGCGCGATCGGCTCTTGATCCGCACCTGGGAACGCGGCGCTGGATTGACGCAAGCTTGTGGATCGGCGGCCTGCGCCGCCGCGGTGGCGGCAGCGCGGCTTGGCCGCACCGAGCGGTGCGTCACAGTGCGCCTTCCGGGCGGCGAGCTTGCGATCGAATGGCGCGCGAGCGACGATCACGTGCTGATGACCGGCCCGGTGGCCTATGAACACAAGGGCCGCTTCGACGCCGCTTTGTTTGCCGATCTGGGAGTCGCGTGATGAGCGTCCAAGTCGTCACTTTCGGCTGCCGGCTCAATGCCGCCGAATCCGAAGTCATTCGCCGCGAGGCGACGCGGGCGGGTTTTTCTGACACCGTCGTGGTCAATACCTGCGCGGTGACGAGCGAAGCGGTCCGTCAGGCGCGGCAGGCGATCCGGGCGCTCCGCCGCCGCAAGCCAAATGCCAAAATCATCGTAACCGGCTGCGCGGCGCAGACCGAGCCGGAAGCCTTCGCGGCGATGCCGGAGGCCGATCGCGTGCTCGGCAATGGCGAGAAGCTGTCCGGCGCAGGCTGGGCCGAGGCGCGCGCCGCCTTCGCGATCGATGGGGCACCGAAGACAATCGTCAACGACATCATGGCGGTGAAAGAGACCGCTCCGCATTTGGTCGATACGTTCGCCGGCCGCGCGCGGGCTTTCGTACAGGTGCAGAATGGTTGCGATCACCGCTGCACCTTTTGCATCATTCCGTTCGGCAGGGGCAATTCGCGCTCGGTGCCGATGGGCGCGGTGGTCGAAGATGTGCGCCGGCTCGTCGCCAACGGCTATTGCGAGATCGTGCTCAC
>JBPYFG010000044.1:0-2575 GCA_051986365.1 Xanthobacteraceae bacterium | reverse complement strand
GTGCT
The DNA here is from genome assembly GCA_051986365.1 of Xanthobacteraceae bacterium. Lineage (GTDB taxonomy): Bacteria > Pseudomonadota > Alphaproteobacteria > Rhizobiales > Xanthobacteraceae > BOG-931. Next base: position 2,570 of record JBPYFG010000044.1, on the reverse strand, counting down.
CGCCGGTCCAGATTTCCTCCTCGACCGCGAACAAGTGCTGGTAATTTGCGCTCGCATTGCCGAGCCCGGCTTTGAGGCGACGCACCGCTTCGTCTTTGCCCAAACGGTGCGGAATCGATATCACAAACGGCGCCGACATAACGTCTCCAGTGACGCCCCACCGAGTAACGCCCCTCCGGCCCTATATGGGCAGGAAAGTGCACGAGGGAAGGAGCTCGCGCTGCTGCCTCACGTCGCCAGTTTCGCGCCGCGGGGCTGCGCCGGCAAAAGGCTGCTCAACGGCTTGATGCGGAACAGCACGATCATGGTCGTCGCCGCGACCAGCATGATCGCCACCGCGAGCACGAGCGGCGCGACGAAAGCGCCGGTCGCCTGCGCAATAACGCCGCTCAAATAAGGCGACACGGTCGCACCGACGATGCCGAAAAAATTCATCACGCCGCCCAACGTGCCGGTCTGGTTTGGCGCAACGTCGGTACAAATGAGCCAGTACGGCACGACATAGAACGCCAAACCGGCATTGGCGATGACAATCATAGTCACCGCCAAGGTGGTGGACTCGGTCGTCGCGGCAATGAGCGTGGTCACCGCATAGGTCAGCGCGCCGAAGGCGACAAAGAATTTGCGGTGCAAGCCGCCGGCGGTCCAGCCCATCGCGGCGAACCAGTCCATCGCCCAGCCGACAAAGTTTGCGCTGACGAACGCCACCAGGAACGGCAGCGCGCTCAGCGCGCTCGCCGTCACCAGCGGAATGTGCCGGTAGTGGGTCAGATATTGCGGCAGCCAGGTCAGGAAGATGTATTGGCAGTAAGGCAGCGCGAAATAGCCGATATAGAACGGCCACAGCGCCGGGCTTGTCACCAGGAGCCGCGGCGACACCGGCGCCTGCGCGGCGCGCTCCCTGGCCTCTTCGGTTTGCGCATGCGCGCCTGTCGGCACCGGATCGGCAAAGTTCCTGGCGAAAATCCACCACAGCGCCGCGCCGGCGAGGCCGATCACGCCGAACACGACGAAGATGTAAACCGGCGAGCCCGTCGCTTGCAGAATAAGCCCGGCGAAGAACACGCCCGTTGCCGGCCCGAGTTGCGCGCCCGACTGCATGAAGGCCGCGAATCTGCCGCGCCGCGACCGCGACGGGATCGCACGTGACACCGCGGCGATGCTCGCCGGAATGTAGGGCGCCTCGAACGCGCCGAGCAGAACGCGGAAAGTGGCCGTAAGCCACAAGATTGTCGGCGCCAGCGGCGTCAACAGCACCCAGAGCGACCAGCCCGCCATTGCACCGGCAAGGGTGCGCCGCGGGCCGATCTGATCCGCGATCCAGCCGCCGATCGGCTGAATCACCAGATAACCCAGCGAGAAGGCGCTGAGCATCAAGCCGATGGTCGAGGGCGTCCAATTCAGATCTTTCGCCCAAGCCGCGGCGGCAACGCTGAAATTGCTGCGGTCGGCCCAAAGCAGAACACTCCCGGCGAAGAATACAATCACCGTCACCGGCCAGTTGATCGGTCGGGCCTCAGCGCGTTGTATTCCGGTCGCAGCAGTTGGTGTGCTCGCTGGCATAGCTTTTTTCTCCCGACCGTCTCGTTCCGCGGCATTTAAGTCTGACGCCGCTCTTCGTTGTTTTCTCGATGATACGCCTTAGGCGCCCTCCATTACCGGCAAAGTGAGCGCGGAAAGGTGCTCCGCCGAGTGATAGATCGTGTCGGTGCCGATCTTGCTCGGCACATAGTAATGCGTCCACAGCACGTCGGTGATCACCGAATCGCCGTTGACGATTTCCAACCGCACGCGGTTGCCTTTTTTGAAGCGATGCGCCATCGGCTCGATCGAAATATCGAAGCGGTAGATCTTTCCGGGCTCGATCGGCTGCGGATCGGCGTGGCTGTGATAGGGCTCCATCTCGGTCGACTTGTCCGGATCGAGCGCGCGGTGCGAGGCGCGCAGCCAGCCTTTGGTAATCCAATACGACGTCGGATTGAAGCCCTTGCCGCGGTCCTCCGCCGATTGCGGGATCTGCTCGGAGAGTTTGACGAAGAAATCCATGTCGTCGCGCGTCGATGAGGCGTAAAGCGTAAGCTTGATCGGCCCCGCGATTTCGAGGTCCGCTAGCAGCGGCGCGGTGGTGAAAGTGAGCACGCGGCGCGCCGGATCGGGTTGATTGTTGGGCCCGAAGCCGACCACGCCCATCATCCAGGCCGGGTTGGGATAACTATAAGACGTCTGCGCCTCATCCGACGGCCGCTCGCGGGTCAGCGAGCCATCGTTGAGCGAGGTCACGCTGCCGGATTTGGCGGCGTCGAGATACCAGCTGACATAGCGGACGCCTTGTGGCGGCCAGGTTTGCGCCGTGCGCACCGCGTCCGCGCCGCGCACGAAATATTCGACCGCCGGGCGCTCCGTGTAGTTCGTGCTTAGTCCCTTCAGATAGTGATCATAAAACGGCAGCAGCAGCGTTTCGTGCAATTCGCGGCTATTGAACTCGCGATTGGCGATGAAGGCGTTCACCGGCCCGATCATTTTCAGCTTTTTAGGTCCGCGGGCGCGGCGGAAGCCGTCGATATTGCCGC
>JBPYFG010000043.1:0-4100 GCA_051986365.1 Xanthobacteraceae bacterium | reverse complement strand
GCGAGCAGTTTCACCTCGAGGCGTTCTTCGAGTTGCGCAATCGTTTTCGATACAGCTGGTTGGCCGACGCCAAGCCGCCGGCTTGCCGCCGAGAACGAGCCTGTGTCCACGACGACCACATAGGCTTCCATCTGAGCCAAGCGGTCCAAATTCATGCCTCCGTGGAATGAAACCTATTGCCGCGAACTTAGTGCCACACCGCCGAAGCAATGCCAATTCTCCCCCTGCCGCTTGCCGGCCAGACCGCCACCAATTTGCCGTAGGAGGAGTCAATGAGCCGCCTTGAGCTTTATCGCGAAGGCTTTACGCACACGCGTCTGTACCGCTCGAAAACGGGCGTGCTCGAAGTGGCGCTTCACACCGGCGCTCGGGCGAGCGCGCGGTGAGCGCGGCGCCCCCCCTCATGCCGGTGACGGTGACCGTCAACGGACGTAAACACACGCTGACTGTCGAGCCGCGGACGACATTGCTTGAGGCATTGCGTGAGCATCTTGGCCTCACCGGCACGAAGAAGGCCTGCGATCGCGGCGAGTGCGGCGCTTGCACGGTCCATGTCGATGGTCGCCGTGTCCTGTCCTGCATGGCTCTCGCGGCGATGCAGGACGGGAAACAGATCACCACGATCGAAGGCCTCGCGCGCGACGGCGTTCTACATCCGATGCAGGCCGCCTTCATCGAGCACGATGGCTTCCAATGCGGATTCTGTACGCCGGGCCAGATCATGTCGGCCGTCGCAGCCGTCGAAGAGGCGAAAGTCGGTTCGCCCAGCGCAGCGACGGATGACCTGACGAAGTCCTTTACTTTGGCAGATCTGTCGCGCGCGGAGATCCGCGAGCGTATGAGCGGAAATCTTTGCCGCTGTGCTTGCTACCCCAACATTGTCGCGGCTGTCGCCGAGGCCGCGGGGAGGAGCTGAGTCATGCATCCCTTTGCGCTCTCGAGGACGGACACCCCCGCGCACGCCGTCGCGGCGCACGCGCATGACCCGCAGCTGGCGTTCATCGCCGGCGGTACGGACCTCCTCGGTCTGATCAAGGATCGCGCTGCGGCTCCCGAGCGGCTGTTGGACATAAACGGTCTCTCCAGTCTGTCGCGGATTGATCTCGGACCGGACGGCCGACTGCACATCGGCGCGCTTGCGCGAATGAGCGACGTGGCGGCCCACCGCGACGTCCGGGAGCAATTCCCTGTTATCGCCGAGGCTCTGCTGTTCTCCGCCTCGGGCCAGCTCCGCAACATGGCGTCGATCGGCGGCAACATCATGCAACGAACGCGCTGCCCGTATTTCCGCGACGAGGACGGGCTTCCATGCAACAAGCGTCGGCCAGGCTCCGGCTGCTCGGCGCTTCATGGCCTCAATCGCAGCCATGCGATCTTCGGCTGGTCCGATGACTGCATTGCGACGAACCCCTCCGACCTTTCCGTTGCGCTTGCCGCGCTCGATGCTCATGTCATCGTTCTGGGTCCGACCGGAGAACGGTCGATCCCGTTCACGGACTTTCACCGCCTGCCGGGGGACACGCCGGACCGCGATACCGCGCTCGAGCGCGGGGAGCTGATTGTGGGGATCGATGTCCCGGCGTCGGTCGAGGCGCGTGCCTCGCATTACCTGAAACTGCGTGATCGCGCTTCCTACGAATTCGCACTCGTTTCCGCTGCGGCCGCCGTTGCCGTCGACCAGGGGCGCATTCGCTCGGTGCGGCTTGCGTTGGGCGGCGTTGCCCACAAGCCGTGGCGGCTGACGTCCGCGGAAGCGGCGCTGCGCGGCGCCAAGCTCGATGGTATTGGCAAGCTCAAATCGGGCATCGCTGCTTCGTTCAAAGACGCGCGCCCGCTCGCGCATAACGGATTCAAAGTTGAACTTGCCCAGCGTGTCGCTCTGCGCGCGCTGCAAATCGCAGGAGGCCGCGCATGAGCGCCATCGGACAACCGATCCCACGCGCAGATGGTGACCTTAAGGTCAGCGGTGGCGCCGCATACACGGCCGATTTTCGCTGTTCGGGCGCCGTACGCGCGGTAATTGTTCAAAGCACGATCGCAAATGGGCGCACCAAATCGATCGACACGAGCGCAGCGGAAGAGGCAGGCGTGCTGGCGGTCTTCACTCACCGCAATCTGCCGCGGATGAACCCGACACCCAACCCCTGGAACCATCACGCTCCGCATGGACAAGGCTATCTGCCGCTTCAGGATGATAAGATCCACTATGCCGGCCAGCCGGTGGCGCTCGTCGTCGCCGCGACGCTAGACCAAGCCGCTCACGCCGGCACGCTGATAAAGGTGGACTATGAAACGGCGCCGCCCGCGGCATTTAGTTCGGAGACGGCGAAGGCTGCTATTGACCCTCCGCAATTTATCTGGCCCGTCGCTTCGTCGGTGGGCGATGCCGGTAAGGGCCTTGCCGACGCTGCCGTCCGGATCGAGCAAACCTACCGGACCGCCGATCGTCATCACAACCAGATGGAGCCGCATGCGACGACGGCAATGTGGGACGCCGATGGGTCGCTCACCCTTTACGAGACGACACAGGGCATTTTCGGCACGAGAGAGCTCATCGCGATCGTCCTCGGCATTCCGATCGACAAGATCACGGTGATCTCCCAATTCCTCGGCGGCGGCTTCGGCGGCAAGGCCGTTGTTTGGCCGCACACCCTCTTAGCGATCCTCGCCGCGAAGGTTCTGAACCGGCCGGTGCGTCTGCAGCTCACCCGCGCGCAAATGTATTCGATGGTGGGCCATCAGCCCGCGACCATTCAGACGATCGCGCTTGGCGCGGACAGAGGCGGCAAGCTCACAGGCATACGCCATGAGAGCATTTCGCCGACGTCGGTGTTCGACAACTACATCGAATATGCGGCGCTCTCGAGTCGGCATCTCTGGCCAGCGAGCAGAGGCATCGCGACCAACCACAAGATCCTTCCCGTCAACCGCAACACGCCGACCGCGATGCGCTCGCCGCACGAGGCGCTCGGCCACTTCGCGCTCGAAAGCGCGATGGACGAGCTTGCCTACGCGGCAGCGCTCGACCCTGTCAAACTGCGGCTCCTCAACGATACCGCAATCGATCCTCTGAGCGGCCGACCCTTTTCGTCACGGCTCTTGACCAAATGTCTGAGCGAGGGGGCCGCACGCTTCGGCTGGGAGAGGCGTGCGCCGGAACCGCGTTCGATGCGGGACGGGCGCTACTTTATCGGGCAAGGTGTTGCGAGTGCGATCTATACGCACTGGCGCTGGCCGGCGAAGGCAAGGGTCACCATCGACGGCGACGGCTCGGCCCTCGTCGAGACCGGGAGCCACGATCTCGGCACGGGCACCTATACCGTGATGCGGCAGGTAGCTGCCGACGCGCTTGGATTACCGCCCGACAAAGTGACCTTGCGGCTTGGCGATACGAGGCTGCCCGAATCGCACGCATCCATCGGCTCAACCACCATGGCCAATGCCGGCGCCTCGGTACTGCTTGCGGCGAAGGCGGCGCGCGACAAGGCGATTCAACTGGCGCTAACCGGCCGTGACGCACCCTTCTCGGGCGCCGAGGCCGAGGACCTGCGCGTGGCCGAGAGCATGCTGACGCTCGAGCGGCGGAACATCGGCATCACCTACGCGGAGCTGCTGGCAAGGAATGGTCTCACCAATCTGGTCGCGGACGCGGACTACGATCCCGTCCCGGAGGACCAAGGGCCGAAGGCGGTATTTAGCTTCGCCGCTGTCTTCGCGCAGGTGCGAGTGGATCCCGACTTTGGATTGGTGCGTCTCGATCGGTTGGTCGGTGCCTACGATGCCGGGCGGATCATCAATCCCAGGACAGCGCGGAGCCAGGCAATCGGCGGAATCATCTGGGGCGTGGGACAGGCGCTCCTCGAGCAGTCCGAAACCGATGCGGCGCTCGGGCGCTTTCTCCACAGGAACTATTCCGGATATCTCGTTCCAACAAACGCGGATATTCCCGAGCTCGACATTCTCTTCGTCGACGAATTCGACGAAGAAGCGAGCCCGCTCGGCGCGAAGGGGCTTGGAGAGCTGACCGCGGTTTCAGTGGCGCCAGCGATTGCCAATGCCGTCTATCACGCCACCGGCAAGCGCGTGCGCGACCTTCCGAT
>JBPYFG010000042.1:0-4444 GCA_051986365.1 Xanthobacteraceae bacterium | reverse complement strand
GCTCCGAAGATTGGCCAGTCCTTGAGCACCAGCCGGATTTTGCCGTCGTCGCGGACGACCTGCGCGATTTGCGGCGCGACCTTTTTGCAATAGGGACACTGATAATCGAAATATTCGACCACGGTCAGGTCGCCGTCCGGATTGCCGAGCGCAGGAATTTCCGGATCGCGCAGCACCGCATCTCGGCTGAGCGTGTCGTCAAAGCCTTCACCAAACGCCGCCGCCGAGAGTGCGCCGACCGCAACGGCCATTAAGCAAACGCGAATGATCGAAAATGCTGCATGCATTGATGATTGTTCCCTGGCGTTGGATTTCGGGTGAGCGAGCTAACGCGACTCGTTATTGCATCGGGCTCAAGCCGAGCTTGTCCATCAGCACACGATCGCGATCGCGCTCCGGATTTGGTGTGGTGAGAAGCTTTGGGCCATAAAAGATCGAATTGGCGCCGGCGAGGAAGCAAAGCGCTTGCGTTTCCTCGCTCATGTCTTCGCGTCCGGCCGAGAGCCGCACCACCGAACGCGGCATGGTGACACGGGCGACGGCAATAGTGCGGACGAATTCGAACGGATCGAGTGGCGGTTGATCGGCGAGCGGGGTGCCGGCGACGCGAACCAGCATATTGATTGGCACCGATTCCGGATGCGCCGGCAACGAAGCGAGCGTGGCGATCATGCCGATGCGGTCGGCGCGGGTCTCGCCCATGCCGACGATGCCGCCGCAGCAGACATGGATGCCGGCGTCGCGCACATGGGCGAGCGTTTCCAGCCGATCCCGATAGACGCGCGTAGTGATGATCTCGCCGTAGAATTCAGGCGAGGTGTCGATGTTGTGGTTGTAATAATCGAGACCGGAACGCTTAAGCGCTTGCGCCTGCGTCGCACTCAGCATGCCAAGCGTGGCGCAGGTCTCAAGCCCCAGTCCTTTGACCGCCTCGACCATCGCACACACCTGCTCAAGTTCGCGGTCCTTGGGCGAACGCCAGGCCGCACCCATGCAGAAGCGGCTCGCGCCGGCACTCTTGGCGGCGCGCGCTTCGGCGAGCACGGCGTCGAGCGCCATGAGCTTCTCGGCATGGACGCCGGTGTCGTAACGCGCACTCTGCGGGCAATAGGCGCAATCTTCCGGGCATCCGCCGGTTTTGATCGACAGCAGCGTCGAAATCTGCACCTCTGCCGGATCGAAATAATAGCGATGGATGCTTTGCGCGCGAAAGATCAATTCGGGAAACGGCAGATCGAACAAGGCGCCGATTTCGGCCCGTGTCCAATCGTGGCGGACGCGGCAAAGGCCAGGTGGCGTTGCGGAATCGTCGGCGGCAAGCGACATGGGGCGCGGCATGGGGTGCGGCATGGGGCGCGACATGGGGTGCGGCATGGAGCGAGTGTATAGCCCGGATCGCGCGCCGGTGAAATCAGGCCGGATGACCGGACTGGCGGGCGGCCGGCGTCCATATCACAATGACGGTGCCATGAAACTGCGGATGATACGTCGCTTTGTATTTGTCGCGGTGCTGGCGGCGATTGTCCTCGCCCGCCCGGCGCTGGCACAGGAGTGGCCAACCCGTCCGGTGCTGGTCGTGAGCCCGTTTACCGCCGGCAGCGCCAACGACATCGTTGCGCGGCTCGTGTTCGATCAGGTCGGCCAGCAGATGGGGCAGGCTTTCGTGGTCGAGAATCGGCCCGGTGGCGGCGGCATTGTCGGCGTCGCCTCGGTGGTTCGCGCCGAACCGGACGGCTACACGCTGCTCCTGAGCTCGGCCTCGATGAGCTCCGCGGTCATTTTGCACCGCTCACTACCCTATGACGAGCTGCGCGACCTCGAACCGATCGCAATGTTGGGCGCGCAGCCGAGCGTGCTGGTGGCCGCGCCGGACAAGGGTTTCAAAACCGTGGCGGAGCTTGCGGCCGCCGCCAAAGCCAGGCCTGGCGAACTGAATTTCGCCTCGGCCGGCATCGGCTCCGCTTCGCATATTGCCGGTGAGCGTTTTCGCCTCGCCGCCGGCTTGGACGTGCAGCACATTCCCTATCGCGGCCCGGTCGAGGCGCTGGCCGATTTGATGACGGGCCGGATCGATTTCTATTTCCTGCCGATCGCGCCGGCGCTGCCGTTGATCAAACAAGGCAAGGTCCTCGCTCTTGCGGTTTCGACACCGCAGCGCGCGCAATTGCTGCCGGACGTCCCGACTATCGCCGAAGCCGGTTATCCCAAGGCCGAATATCTATTCTGGGGCGGCGTCTCGGCGCCGGCCGGGATCTCGCCGATGATCGTCGCCAAGCTCAATCGCGAGATCGACACGGCGCTCAGCATACCGGCGATCCGCGAGAAATTGCAGCAGCTCGGCGTCGAGCCCATGCCGATGACGCCGGAACAGTTCGGAAAATTCTTCGCTGAAGACGTCGCGGCCATGGTGCAGCTCGGCAAGGACGCCAAAATCGAACCGATGGATTGAGCGAGCGTTGGACAAGCGATCCGAACGGGATCATTTACCTCATGGCCAAAAAAGCAGATAAGCCGCCCGATCGATTGTCCAACGATCCGCGTAGTCCGTATTACGACGACGATGCGCTCAAGCGCGATGTCGGCATACGCTTCAAGGGCGTCGAGAAGACCAATGTCAGCGAATATTGCGTCAGCGAAGGCTGGGTTCGCGTCGAGGTCGGCAAGACCAAGGATCGCCATGGCAATCCGCTGACGATCAAGCTCACCGGACCGGTCGAGGCCTATTTTAAGGACGAGACAAAGTAAGGTGGGCAAAAAGCGCGCAGCGCCGCGCCCACGCTGCCATCGCTGTCATAAAATAACGATACGATTCCCAAAACAGTCCGACGGCCGGGAGGCTTTGATGTCCAAAATTGCAACATTGCTTTTGCTTGCGATCAGTCTCACGGCCTGCGGCGCATACGACACGATGGTCAGCGGTTGGCAACACGCCAAAGCGGTCGAAAACGACCTGGCAAAGTCCACTGGCATGACGCCGCAAGTCGGCTTTCACTGGAGCAATGGACAACTCGTCAGCGTGACGGTTCAATTTCCCGAGATTTATGATGCAAAGCCGCTTGGCGATCTGGCGGCGATCGTGCGCCGTGCCGTGCTCAATGAATTCAAGCAGGCGCCCAAAAATATCGTACTGGCTTTTGCTTTGGAAAACATAGGGGTGGCCGCGCAGCTGCATGCGCCGCCGGCCAACGCATCCGCGCTTTGATAGGCGCGGTGACTACTCCGCCGCCACCTTTGTCGCCGCATCGACCGCCTCGACGCGGGCGGCGCAATATTTGAATTCCGGAATCTTGCCGAACGGATCGAGCGCCGGATTGGTGAGTAAGTTCGCCGCGGCCTCGACAAAGGCAAACGGGATGAACACCACGCCGTCGGGGATGCCGTCGTCCTGGCGGGCCGCCAGTTCGACAACGCCGCGGCGCGTCGCGACCCGGATCTGATCGCCCGGCTTGATGCCGAGCTTGGCGATGGTGCCGCGCGACACCGAGGCGACCGCGCTTGGCTCCAGTGCGTCGAGCGTGGTGGCGCGTCGCGTCATGGCGCCGGTATGCCAATGTTCGAGCTGGCGGCCGGTGGTAAGGATGAACGGATATTCGTCGTTCGGCGGCTCGTCGGGCGGTTGCAGCTTGGCGGCGACCAGCTTGCCGAAGCCGCCCGGCCGCGGGAAACCCTGCTCGAACACCACGTCGCGGCCCGGCTTGTCCGGCGCATCGGCCGGATAAGTGACCGCGCTCTCGCGCTGCACGCGTTCCCACGAAATATTGTCCAGCGACGGCATCAGCGAGGCCATCTCGGTATAGATTTCATCGGGCCCGCGGTAATTCCACGGCAGCCCGATGCGGCGGCCGATTTCCTGAATGAGCCACCAGTCATGACGGGTGTCGCCCGGCAGCGGCAGCGCTTGGCGGCCCATTTGCACCTGGCGATTGGTATTAGTGACGGTCCCGTCCTTTTCCGGCCAAGCGGAAGCCGGCAGCACAACGTCGGCATAAAGCGCGGTCTCGGTGAGGAACAGATCCTGCACCACGAGATGCTCCAAATGCGCGAGCGCCTGGCGCGCGTGATTGAGGTCTGGATCCGACATCGCGGGATTCTCACCCATGATGTACATGCCCTTGATCACGTCGGCGTGGACCGCATCCATGATCTCGACGACGGTGAGGCCCTTCTTCGGCTCAAGCTTGGTGCCCCAGGCGGCTTCGTAGCGGGCACGGACTTCTGGGTCCTCGACCGATTTGTAGTCCGGGAAGAACATCGGAATGAGGCCAGCGTCGGAAGCGCCCTGCACGTTGTTTTGCCCGCGCAAAGGATGCAGCCCGGTGCCCGGCCGGCCGATCTGGCCAGTGATCAGCGACAGCGCGATCAGGCAGCGCGCATTGTCGGTGCCGTGGGTGTGCTGGGAGATTCCCATGCCCCAGAAGATGATCGCCGCCTTGGCGCGAGCGAA
>JBPYFG010000041.1:0-3179 GCA_051986365.1 Xanthobacteraceae bacterium | reverse complement strand
TCGCGACAGACCTGGGCGAATCGGCGCGCGTGCTTGCCGCGATCGAAAGCGCCAAGCTCGACGCGGTCGTAGGCTACACCCAGCGCTTCCGCCGCCGCTGGCTCGCCGCCAAGGAGAAATGCGCGACCGGGGCGCTCGGCGACGTCACCATGGTCACCTCGCGCGCCTTCATGAACCGGCTGGTGGCGATCGACAATTACAAGCGCACCGACAAGCCGGAGACGATCTCGCCGATGGTGATCTCCGGCACCCACGCGCTCGACATCTGCATGTGGTGCCTGGAGGGCAAGCAGCAGACCGAGGTCTACGCGCGCTCGGTCGACAAGGTTCTGGGCCCGCTCTACAAGGGCATCGACGCCACCGCCGGCATGGTGATGTTCGCCGACGGCACCGTGCATCACCTGAGCATCTCGTGGGCGCTGCCGGTCACCTGGCCAGCGGCGGTCTACAGCCTCGAGGTCGGCATCGTCGGCACTACCGGCGTGCTGACGATCGACGATACGCATCGTGACATCGTGCTCGCGGTCTCGAAGGCGCAGAGCGAGGGCTATGCGCCGGACGAGAGTCGGCTGGTCGACTTCATGGGCTCCTATCCGCCCGGCGACATGGCGCTCGGCGAATTGCGCGGGCCGATGCGCGAAGAGACTGATTCTTTTCTAAACCGCGTTTCGCTCGGGCTATCGACACAAGCGGCGACCGCGGCCGAAGCCCATGATCGCCTAATGCTCACCAAGGCGCTCGATTTATCGGCCAAGCGCAAAGCGCCGGTGCGGTTGCCGCTCGAGCCGGAAGCGGCTCAGGTGCAAGCGTGAGGCGCGTGCGGCAGTCACGCCACCGCGACCAGCAGAACCGCGATCTCGCCGACCTGCTCGGTGGCGCCGAGCACGTCGCCGGTTTGGCCGTCGATCTGGCGCGTGGCGAGCCAAGCCATAAGCGCGATCGCCGCGATCAAAGCGAGCGCGGCGATCACGCCGCGAACGGGATGCAGGCAGAACAGCAGCACGACGAAGGCGATCGCCGCGGCGGCCGCGATGCCTTCGCCCGGCGGGCTTCCAGCTTCATGAGAGAGACCGTCGCTGCGCGCCGGCGGCAACAGCCACATCAGGATCACCATGGCCGCGCGCGCGGCGCAGTGGGATGCAAGCAGCGCCCAAACGACGGCATAGGCGTCGGGCAAGCTCGCCAATGCGCCGATCCGAAGCAACAGCGACAGCACCAGCGCGCAAACGCCATACGCTCCGGTGCGGCTATCGCGCATGATGTCGAGTTTTTGCTCCCGTGTATTGCCGCCGCCGAAACCGTCGGCGGTGTCGGCGAGACCATCTTCATGCAGCGCGCCGGTGACAACGAGCGTCGCCGCGACGCTCAGCGCCGCCGCCGGCCAGGCCGGCAGGCCGAGCCCATGCGCCAGCACATAGACCAAGGCGCCGATCAATCCGACGACGAAGCCGGTGACCGGAAAAGCCCAGGCAGCGTTCGCAACCGATTTGGCCGTTTGCGATGTCGCGCGAACAACCGGCAAGCGCGTTGAGAAAGCGAGGCTCGCCTTGAACTTCTCCATTCGATCTTCAAGCCAGCTGCCCGAATTCGGTGTCATGGTGCGAACGCCAATTGATGGTGACAAGAGGGGCGATTTGCTACATCTCGATGGACGCCAACCGGCGCACGGAATCGATCGACATGGCTGATTTTACCTCATTTTCGGCGCTTCGTTCCTTCTGTCTCGATCTGCCCGGCGGCAATCCCGCGGCAAGCGCCGCGGTGGCGCGGCGCGAAGCGGCGCTGACCAAACCATCGGGCAGTTTGGGGCGGCTGGAGGAACTCGTCGGCTGGCTGGCGCATTGGCAGGGCCGGTCGCCGCCGCAATTGCAGCAGGTCGAGATTCTGGTATTCGCCGGCAATCACGGCGTCACCGCGCGCGGCATCTCCGCCTATCCTGCCGAGGTGACGGCGCAGATGGTTGCGAACTTCGCCGGCGGCGGCGCTGCCATCAATCAATTGGCGCGGACCGCTGGCGCGCAACTGCGGGTCATTGCGCTTTCGCTCGATCGGCCGACCGCCGATTTCACGCAAGCGCCGGCTTTATCCGAGCAGGAATTTCTCGCCGCAGTGAGAGAAGGTTACAACGCCGTTTCGCCGACCTGCGATCTGCTCTGTTTGGGCGAAATGGGCATCGGCAACACCACCGCGGCAGCCGCCGTTGCCGCGGCATTATTTGGCGACGGCAGCGCGCGCTGGGCCGGCCGCGGCACCGGCGTCGACGAAGAAGGTCTCACGCGCAAGCGCCAGGCGATCGATGATGCGCTGGCGCGGAATGCGGCCGTACTGCGCGAACCGCTCGCAGCGGCCGCGGCGCTCGGCGGGCGCGAACTCGCCGCCATATTGGGCGCGACGCTCGCGGCGCGGCGGCAGCGCATTCCGGTTGTGCTTGACGGTTTTGTCTGCACCGCCGCCGTCGCGCCGCTGGCGAAGCTGCGGGCCGATACGCTTGCGCATGCGCTAGCGAGCCATGTTTCCGCCGAAGCCGGCCATCGTATGCTGCTCGACGAGCTCGGGCTTCGTCCGCTCCTTGATCTCGACATGCGGCTCGGCGAGGCGTCGGGCGCGGCGCTCGCCGTGCTCGTCTTGCGCGCGGCGCTTGCCTGTCACACCGGCATGGCGACCTTCGCCGAGGCTGGCGTATCCGACAAACCCGCAGCGGATGATGCGACAGTGGTCGCGGCGGGCTAGCGCGTCAGCGTCACTGGTCCGCCCGCTTTCGCTGCTCGAGCTTGAACACCGCCGACAAGAACTCTTTGACCGACTTTTTTGCTGCTTCAGTCGCCGCAGCGTCGTAGCCCACATGCGGATTAAGCTCGACGCACCGGTCTTTGTACTAAAGGGCTCCCGCGTCGACGCATTGATCAAGGTGCCCTCCGGCTCTTCGCGAATCGAGCAATACCGGACAGTCTGCCCGCCTTTGACCTCCGCCGGCGGCACCGCGCCAAGTGGATTATCAAACGCATGCGACGCCGTCTGGTACACGGTCAGTTCTACATCCTTGCCCGCTGCATGCAGGCGCTCGAAGTAAGACTTGCAGAGAGCAATTGGATTGTAATCGTCCTGCGCTCCGCCAAAGATTCGAATCGGGCGATCGGCCACTTCGATGTCAGATACGAATGTGGTCGCGCAGTCGGGAT
>JBPYFG010000040.1:0-2057 GCA_051986365.1 Xanthobacteraceae bacterium | reverse complement strand
GAGCTGATCGCCGAGCGCTATCGCGGCATCCGTCCGGCGCCTGGTTATCCGGCGCAACCGGATCACACCGAAAAGGGCACGTTGTTTGCGCTCCTCGGCGGCGAGAGCGCGATCGGGGTGAAATTGACCGAAAGCTTTGCGATGTGGCCGGGCGCCTCGGTCTGCGGCCTCTATTTCAGTCATCCGGAGAGTTATTATTTCGGCGTCGGCAAAATCGAACGCGATCAGGTTGAAGACTACGCGCGACGTAAAGATCAAACGCTGGCTGCGACCGAGCGATGGCTGGCGCCCATTCTCAACTACGATCCCGCCGCGCTGACGCAAACCGCGGCGGAGTGATGTTACGCGCCCACCTTCTTCGCGATCGCCCGCTCGACAAACAAAGCCGCTTCGAGCGCGGCGTGGTCGCGGCCGAAGCGGCCGATGATCTGAATGCCGAGCGGCAGGCCGTCGCCGTCGTTTAAGCCTGCGACGTTGATGCAGGGCGCGCCCATCAACGTCCAGAGCCGGTTGAAGATCGGATCGCCGGTGGTGGCAAAGCCGTGCGGGGCAGCGCCAGGCGCCGATGGCGTGAGGATCACGTCGAAGTCCGCCATCGCGTCGGCGAGCAGTTGCCGCGCGCGGCTCGCAAGCCGGCGGGCGGCGTCATATTCGTCGGCCGAGATCGCTGCGGCGCGATCGAGCTGCGTGCGCAGCAACGGATCGATGCGGTCGCGGTGGCGCTCATATTCGAAAGCCAGCGCGCGGATGTTTTCATAATCCTGGATGGTGAATTGCGCTTCGTAGGCATCTTCGATGATCGGGGACAGATCCAGATCGGCGACCTTGGCCCCCGCCGCCGCCGCAATGCGCGCTGCGCTTTCCACCGCCTGCTGCATCGCCGGGCTGGCTTTCGGCCAAAGATGCGTGCGAGCCACTGCCATCCGTGGCGCCGCCGGACCTGCGCCGTCGACACGCAGCTCGCGTTGCAGGATGACCGCGGCGGCGAAAGCGACATCGGCAACGCCGGCGCCGAACAGCCCTGCCGTATCGAGGTGCCAGGCCACGTCCTTCACCCCGACCATCGGGATCAGGCGGTACGAGGGCTTGAACGCGGCCACCCCGCAGAACGCCGCTGGCCGGATCACCGAGCCTGCGGTCTGCGTGCCAAAGGCAAGCGGCACCATGCCGGCGGCAACGGCCGCGGCCGATCCGGCCGACGAGCCGCCCGGCGTGTGCGCGAGATTGCGCGGGTTGCGCGTCGCGGACGGCACCAGGGAAGCGAATTGGGTCGTCACCGTTTTGCCAAGGACAATGGCGCCGGCTTGGCGGGTCATGACCACCGCGGTCGCATCCGCTGCCGGCCGATGATTGGCGTAAACCGGCGAGCCATATTGGGTCGGCAGATCGGCGGTGTCGAAAATGTCCTTAAAGCCGACCGGCAGCCCGCGCAGCGGCAAGGACGAAAGGCGCGGATCGTCCGCGGCGCGGCGTGCGCCGGCGAGGTCGAGCGTGGCGAAGGCGGCGATGTCTTTTTCGCGCGCGGCGATCGCCTCAGCGCACATTTCGACAACGGCCCGCGGCGTGAGATTGCCGGCTTCGAGCCGTGCGACGAGATCGAGGACGGCCAGCATCAGGCGCGCTCAATCAAAGCGACGATTCCGGTGGTCGCCTGGCGCACGTAAGGGAAGGCGATCAAACCGGGTGACCGACGCCACCGGCCAGCCGATGAAGAAAGCCGAAAGCCAGCGGCTGACGAAATCGGGGCGTAGTCCAATATTGCTGAAGGTACCGACGCAGCTGACGACAAAAACGATGATGCCCGTTGCCAGAATGGGAAAAATAAACTTGGCCTTGCCTTCCATCGCGGACCCCTTCCCGTATCAGGTATCGGGTATCAGGTATCCGGGATCAAGAGGGTGGAATCGAGCGACGTAGTCCGGATTCCCGGTCCCTGATCGCTGGCGCCTGATCCCCGTATGGTTAACACATTGCTGCGTCGTCAATCTTGAGCAGTCCTTAACGGAATTCCTCGCATTGTCGCGTCTATGACGCGTGGAGTTCAGTGGTCGCTCGTG
>JBPYFG010000039.1:0-2059 GCA_051986365.1 Xanthobacteraceae bacterium | reverse complement strand
ACAAATATTTTCTGATGGGCGCCGATCCGCGGTTGCCGAAAATGCCGGCGAAGCCGACATTGATCGACTTCTTCCACAATCGGTTCGCCTCGCTCAATCACCTTTTGCAAAGTGCAACCCATGCGCTTAAAGGCGGCCATAGCGAAAAGGTCGTTCTCGCCTGTCTCCTCCACGACATCGGCGTGGCAAGCTTCATCCGCGCCGATCACGGCTACTGGGGCGCGCAGATGATCGAGCCCTATGTCGACGAGGAGGTGAGCTGGGCGGTGCGCACACACCAGGCGCTGCGCTTCTTTCCCGATCCGTCGGTCGGCTACGAATATCCTGAAATGTACATCAAATATTTCGGCGCCGATTATAAGCCCGAGCCTTACATCGTGCGCGAATACGAGCGCGCCCGGAATCACAAATACTACATGACGTCACGGCTGATCTGCGTGAACGACGTCTATTCGTTCGACCCCAACGCCAATGTCGACCTCAACGATTTCGTCGACATTATCGGCCGTAATTTCCGCCAGCCTGAGGAAGGTCTCGGCTTCGACGATTCGCCGTCCGCCCATATGTGGCGCACGCTGATGTGGCCGACGCGGTTTCTCTAGCCGTCATTCCGGGGCGTAGGTGTCGGCCGCTCATCCCCGCGAAAGCAGGGATCCAGCAGCTTACAACTGCGACCGAGATCGTCTCTCTGGATTCCCGCTTGCGCGGGAATGAGCGGACTATTCGCCGCATCGACAATTCCTCCGCTCATCCCCGCGAAAGCGGGGATCCAGGATTCAAACAAGTTGGTTTGCGAGGTCTCTCCATTTTGGATTTGCGCGCTCAATCAAGCGAGCTTCCAGGCGCGATTCCATTTTTTCAATTGGCGTTCACGCTGAAACGCACTCTCACGAGATTCGTGCACTTCATACCAAACGAGTATTTTGACGCCGTATTTCGTTGTGAAGCCGCGGATAGCGCCGCTGTGATGTTCCCAGTAGCGACGCGCAAGATTGTCGGTCATTCCGATGTACAGCGTGCCATCGCGGCGGCTTGCAAGGATGTAAACGAAAAAGCTCATACGAACCCTAGATTCGCGCTTGCGCGGGAATGAGCGGATTGTAGCATCACCGCGATGAAAATCGCCGACGATCAGCCGTCCGGTCTCACCGCGCTCGACCGGCCGAATTCTTATATCGGCCGCTCGGTGCCGCGGCCGAATCTGGCGCGGCTGACGCAAGGTCGCGGGCAATATGTCAGCGACGTCGTGCTGCCGCGCATGGTGCACGTTGCCTTCGTGCGCTCGCCGCATGCGCATGCGCGGATCAAGCGAATCGATTCCGACGCGGCTCGCAAGGCGCCCGGGATCGTCGCGGTTGTCACCGGCCCTGAGCTTGCGAAGGTGATCACGCCGTGGGTCGGCGTGCTCACGCATCTCAAGGGCATAAAGTCGGCGCCGCAGCATGCCATCGCGATCGAGCGCGCCTGTTGGCAGGGCGAAGCGGTGTGCGCCGTGGTGGGCAAGAGCCGTGCCGAGGCCGAGGATGCCTGCGCGCTGGTCGAGGTCGAGTATGAGATTTTGCCGGCGGTGACCGATCCGGAAACCGCGCTCGATGCCAAAACCCCGGTGATCCATCCCGAGCTCGGCGATAATCTCACTTTCGAGCGTGTGCTCAATGCCGGCGATCCGGACAAAGGCTTCGCCGACGCCGACGCGGTGGTCGAAACCACTTTTGTGTTCGGTCGCCATACCGGCGTGACCAACGAGCCGCGCGCCATCGTCGCCGACTGGAATGCCGGCGAGCAGCGCCTGACCGTCTATCAGGGCACGCAGGCGCCGCATATGACGCAAAACCTCTTCGCCAAGCATCTTAATCTCGAGGAGCATCAGGTCCGCGTCGTCACCAAGGATGTCGGCGGTTCGTTCGGCATCAAGGTACACATCTATGCCGACGAGATGGCGACGGTGGCACTGTCAAAGCTGCTCAAGCGGCCGGTCAAATTCATCGCCGATCGGCTGGAAAGCTTCGTCACCGACATTCACGCCCGCGATCATCGGGTGCACGCCAAGATCGGTATC
>JBPYFG010000038.1:0-2066 GCA_051986365.1 Xanthobacteraceae bacterium | reverse complement strand
CGCTTTCGCGGGAATAAGCGGCGAAGCGGCTCACCTGCGCCGAATTTCGTTCTAAAATTTCCGCATGGCCTTCATCCGCCTCTATTTGCGTGTGCTGGGGCTTCTTCGCGCCGAAGCGAAGCTCGGGATCACGCTTGCCGTTGCCAATATTGCGCTGGCCGGGGCGCAATTCGTCGAGCCGGTACTGCTCGGCCGCATCGTCGATGCGCTCTCGGGGACCCTGCCGGCTGGGCTCGCGGCAGCCGCGCGCGCACTGGCGCCGCTCGTCGGCGCCTGGGTCGGCTTCGGCCTGTTCATCATTATCGCCAGCACTCTGGTCGCCTGGTTTGCCGACCGGCTCGCACACCGTCGCCGCAACATGGTCTTGGCGGATTATTTCGAGCACGTGCTGCAATTACCGCTCGCCTACCATTCCGGCGCTCATTCGGGGCGGCAGATCAAAGTGATGCTGACCGGCACCGACACCTTGTGGTGGCTCTGGGTGTCGTTCTTTCGCGAGCATTTCGCCGCGTTTGTTTTTATTGCTTTGTTGCTGCCGACCACGCTTGCGCTCAACTGGCGGCTGGCTTTGCCGCTGATTGCGCTTTGCGTTGGTTTCGTCGCGCTAACGATGGCGGTGATGCATCGCGCCTTCGCCCTGCAGAGCGCGGTCGAGCGGCATTATTCGGATCTCGCTGAGACCGCCGCCGACGCGCTCGGCAATGTCGCGCTGGTGCAGAGCTATGCCCGCGTCGAGCTCGAAGTTTCCGGCATGCGTGGTTTGGTCAACTCGCTCCTTCGCGCACAGATGCCAGTGTTGTCGTGGTGGGCAGTCGCGGCGGTGCTCACTCGCGCCGGCACCACGCTCACGCTCCTCGTGATCCTGCTGCTCGGCACTTATCTGAAACTAGTCGGGCTTGCTTCGGTCGGCGAGATCGTGAGTTTCATGAGCATCGCGGCGCTGCTGATTTCCCGCCTCGAACAGGCTGTCGGCTTTTCGAATCGCTTGTTTCTCGACGCGCAGAAGCTCGCCGATTTCTTCGGCGTGCTCGACACCGTGCCCGCCGTGCGCGACCGGCCCGGTGCGATCGATCCTGGCCGCGTGCGCGGTCAGGTCGAATTCAAAGAGGTGTCGTTTTCCTATGACGGCAAGCGCCCAGCTGTGGCGGAATTAAGCTTCACCGCGGCGCCAGGCGACCGCATCGCGCTGGTCGGTCCGACCGGCAGCGGCAAATCGACTGCACTCGCTCTGTTGCATCGCGCCTTCGATCCGCAATCGGGCACGATTTCGATCGACGGCACAGATATCCGCGATCTCACGCTCGTCGGCCTGCGGCGCAATATCGGCGTCGTGTTCCAGGAGACGCTATTATTCAACCGTTCGATTGCCGAGAACCTGCGCGTCGGCAAGCCCGACGCCAGCGAAGCGGAATTGCGCGAGGCCGCCGCGCGGGCGCAGGCGCTCGATTTCATCGAGACCAACAAGGACGGGTTGCAGGCGCCGATCGGCGAGCGGGGGCGGCTTTTGTCCGGCGGCGAGCGCCAGCGGCTCGCCATCGCCCGCGCGCTGCTGAAGGATCCGCCGATTCTGATCCTCGACGAGGCGACGAGCGCGCTCGATCCGCTCACCGAGAGTCGCGTCAATCTCGCGCTCGACGAAGTGATGAAAGGCCGCACCACTTTCGTGATTGCGCATCGGCTGGCGACCGTCCGCAATGCCAGCCGTATTCTGGTGTTTCGCCACGGCCGCATCGCCGAAAGCGGCACGTTTGAGGAACTCAAGCGACGCGGCGGCTTCTTTGCCGAACTGGTGCAGGCGCAATTCGCGCCCGCAGCCGAATAGCCCTATCCCCTGCACATCGGTGGCGGCCCTAGAATTTCGCGCGGGGAGCCGAGGACGCGCTCGGCGGCGCAGGCGATCGCCACCAGCCGTTCGTCATCGCTACCTTTGGCGATGAGCTGCAAGCCGACCGGCATGCCGAGGCGATCGAGGCCAACCGGCAAAGTCGCCGCGCACAGCGTCAGGTAATTCACCGGCACCAGGTTGTGGACGATCTTGCGATTGCGCGCCCAGAATTTCTCGGCGC
>JBPYFG010000037.1:0-12408 GCA_051986365.1 Xanthobacteraceae bacterium | reverse complement strand
CCGAGATGCTCGTTGATGCGAAATACAATGAGTACAAACTCGGCCGCGATGCGCGACACGATGATGCCCATGATGGCGCCGAGCACGCTGGCGATTAGAAAGATCAGGCCGACAAATGGATTAAAGGCCATCGTCGTCAGCGAACTGACCACGCCTGCGAATCCGAGCAGGATGGAAATCACAACGGCGAGCCAATAAAAGACTTTGATCACAGTGGGCGTGACGAATCGCTCCCACTGGAACAGATCAACAAGGCCGAACATGAAGCCTCCCGATCGCCCAGGCCACCAAGCACGTTCCCAGTCGGGCTCGCAGACTGCACCGTGACATTGCGGCGGTCAATCGCGGCCGATCGCATCGATCACGGCCGCACGCGCGGTTAGCCGGTGCGATCGGGCCGCGCCCAGCGCGCCATGTTTTACGCGCCATGTTTTACGCCCCATCTTTCATGCGCCGTGTTTTGTTGACGGGCCCCGGTAGGGCATTTAGGACCTGATCATGGTCATGCCGAGGCTTTCCTTGGAGAAATTCGCAAGCCTGGCGCCGCGCATTTCGAGCGAGCAACGGCGCGCGGCCTCAGTCGCGGGCGTCGCACATGCGCTGCACGACGGCTATACCGATCTCATCTACATCATGCTGCCATTGTGGCAGGCCGAATTCGGCCTGACCTATGCCGCGCTCGGACTCCTCCGCAGCACGTTCGTCGGCGCTATGGCATCTCTGCAAATTCCTGCAGGCTATCTGTCCGAGCGACTTGGCGCGGCTCTCGTGCTGGCGCTTGGCACCGCGCTTGCTGGTATCGGCTATTGTTTGGCGGGGTTGAGCACCGCCTTCGCGATGCTGCTTGGCGCACTCCTTCTCGGCGGCATTGGCTCGAGCACGCAACATCCAGTCGCCTCGGCGCTCGTCGCCCGCGCTTTCACCGGGGCCAGCTCGCTCAAGGCGATCGGCGCCTACAATTTCGCCGGCGATCTGGGAAAGATGACGGTGCCGGCAGTGCTTTCGCTGATGCTCTTGGCGACGCCTTGGCGTCCGGCATTGTTCATCCTGGGCAGCGTCGGAATCGCGCTCGCCGCCGTAATCTTGTTCGCGACGCCGCGCGGCGAGTCCCCGCACACGGCGACATTCCCGGACTCCCACAGGGCGGAGTTAAAGCCCAGACGGCAGCCGCTGGCCTTCGCATTATTAACCGGCATCGGCGTGATCGATAGCGCGACGCGAATGGGTTTTTTGCTGTTTTTGCCGTTCGTGCTCACGCAAAAGGGCGCGACTTTGCAAACCGTCGGCCTGGCGATGACCCTAATTTTCGCGGGCGGCGCGGCCGGCAAGCTGGCCTGCGCCTTTATCGGTGCGCGGATCGGTGCGATCGCCACGGTGTGGCTAACCGAAGGTTTGACGGCAGCGGGTATTCTGGCGCTCTCTCAACTGCCGCTGCAGGCCGCGCTGTTGGTGCTGCCGCTGATTGGCGTTGCCTTAAACGGCACGTCATCGGTGCTGTACGGTTCGGTCCCCGATCTGGTCGAGCCGCAGCGGCGCACGCGCGCGCTGAGCATTTTCTACACCGGCACAATCGGCTCAGGCGCGATCGCTCCAATCCTGTTTGGCCGCCTCGGCGACCTTCTCGGCGTATGGCCCGCTTTGACACTGGTTGCCTTGTTCGTCCTGCTGACGCTGCCGATCGCATGGCTGCTGCGCCGGCCCCTCGCGCTGACTTAAAGCGCGAGCTAAAGCGACTCTATATTTCGCTTTAGCTTGTTATTTGAGCATGATCTTTTCTGACGTTTCTTCGCCTGCTGAAGCGTGAAGCTAAACTGCGCCTACTCCTTTGCTGGCTTCGCGCAGGCGGGAAATCGGCATCCACCGCGGATCAAGTCCGGGCAGGCTTTTCGAGATCATGCTTTAAACGCGCCCAATCTGCGGCGCGGGAACCGCTTAGGCGCGAATTTCACCCCGCTCGACCTGAAAAGCCGTCAATTGGCCGGCTTTGCCATGGCCTGCCCGCAGGCCTGCCCCGCGCAACGAGGAACGCGCCGCGACGCCCTGCGTTAGGGTTTTGGCTCGGGTTCCAATATCGCCGTCGAGCGGCAAAGCGGCGACACATGAACGCCAAAATGAAAATGGAGTAGGCCAAATGAGATTTGATCTTCCTTGTGGCGTGCTTGCGCTCGTGATCGGCACTTCTGCGGCGCACGCGCAGACGGTGATCACTGGCCCGGTGGTGGGGCAACCGGTCGGGACGGTCGTAGCGGCTCCGCCCGCCGTCGTCGCGCCAGCGCCGGTCATGACCGCACCGGCTGTCGTGCAGCCGGCCGAAACGATCCAAACCATTCAGACCACACGGACAGTGCGCGCGGCACCGCTGCCGCCGGTGGGCCGCCAAATCGTAACGACACGCACGATAACCCGCCGTGTGATCCCGGCGGCGCCGGCTGTGGTTGCCGGAACCGCGGCTGCGGCTCCGGCACCGCTTTATGACACGGCGGTACCGGCCGCCGTGCCGGCACCAGCCTATGATTATGCCGACACCGCGGACTACGGCGCGCCGTTCTATGACGCGCCGGGTGCAACGGTCGCGCCGGCGCCGATTGTCGCCGCGCCGGTGGCAACGGCGCCGGTGATCTACCGTTACGTTTATGAGCCGGATCGCATCCTGGTGATCGATCCCACAACCAATATCGCGGTGCAGGCGATTCCGCGGTAACGCACTACAGCATGATCCGGAAAAGTGGATACCGGTCAGAAAAGATCATGCTCAAACAAAAAGCTAAAGCGAAATGGTGATTCAACTTAAATCATTTCGCCTTAGCCCGCGCGCTGCCGCAAGGCGGGCGCGGCCTTCGCAGTAGCGCGTCAAGGCGCGAATGGGAGAGCGGCCCATGAGAAAGTGGCCCATGACAACAGGCATGAGAAAACGCAGCGCAATGATCGTCATACTCGCCCTGTGCGGCGTCGTCGTCGGCGCAATCGATGCGGCCGGGCAAAGCACTCCTCCCGGACCGCCGGGTAACGATACCGGGGTGAGCGGCGCCATCGAGCAGAAGCTCATTCTCACTCCGGCGCAGCGAACCGCAATTTACGACCAGGTGAGCAAAGACAAGAGCAAAGTCGCGCCCAAGAATTTTTCGCCGGTGATCGGCGCTGATGTACCGCCGATGATCGAGCTCTACACGCTGCCGGACGAGGCGGTCGCCGGCGTGCCAGCGGCCAAGCTCTACAAGTACACGATGGTGGAAAACAAAGTCGTGCTGGTCGATCCGACCAAAATGCGCGTCGTCGACGTCATCGGACCGCCGCCATCGCATTGATTGCGATCGCGCTCGGTCCAGATCCGAAATTTTATGAAAACGAGGCCGGCGCCTATGGCGCGTCGGCTTTCTTTCCCGCCTCGATGACGAGCTTTGGCAACGCGTCGAGATAGGGCCCCATGAAAAAGGCCTCGCCCGAGCCTTCGCCGTAATACTGATCGTAGCCATCGATCATTGCGCGCACTGGCGTGACACAAGACGGCATCGAGGCGACGATCAGGTCGCTGAGCGCGGCGGTGCCGGTTGCGCTGTAGCGAGGATTGGCGAACACCGCATGCACGATGCAATCGGTAGCCGACCGCACCAGCGTTTCCGTCGCCACGCTTTTCTGGCGCGGGGAGAGATGGTCAAGTCCCATCGGATCATCGAGTGGGCCGGTGGCGACGGCAATAACCATGGCCGTGCCGAACAGTGGCGCGAGAATCATTGGCTGCTTCCCTTACCCTCGCGTGCAGGAATAGCGGGCGCGCCTGCCGCCGGTCAACCCCGATCTCGCGGCGGCATGACTGTGTTTTTTGCAAAGAGGTGATGTTATATTCAGCGATCAACGGAATGACGGAGTTTGGCCATGATATTGCCGCCGGCACTGCTTCTGGGCATGAGCCTTGTCATTCCCGTCGTCGATAGAGTTCCATCCCTGAACGTGGAACAAGTCTGTGAAGGCATCGCACAGCAGGGCGGCGTCTCGTTCCACGATCCGAACATCGCGGTGGAGAAGAAAAATTGCCTCGACAGCGAGCACGCGATTCGCGACGAGATCGCCAAGCAATGGGGGAGCTTTTCAGCGAGCGACAGGACCGCGTGCACGAACGAGGCGACGATGGGCGGCGAGTCGAGCTACACCGAGCTGTTAACCTGCCTGGAAATGGCGCGCGACGTCAGGGCGTTGCACAACGACCAACAAAAGCAGGTGGACACTGGTCCTATTCCGGCCGCGCCGCCCGGCCACGCCCAGCCCAAGCCGTGATTTCGTTCGCCACGGCCGATGCTTTTGCATCGGCGTTCGCTATTGAGAACGGCGTCCGTAGAACGACTGTGACCCTCTCCCGCAAAGGGGATATAAGTTTCAATAGCCGATCAGGATCTCGCTCACCGCCGGTTTGACCGCCTTCATCTCGGGATCTTCCGAACTGTACTCCTTGTCGGCGGCGAGAGCGGCGACGGTGTCCGCGGGCACTTTCGGATCCGCACGCAGGCTCACTCCCGATTTGCAGCCGCCGGGCAGACTGGCCAGTGCGCCGCCGTCCCAATCGCTCACACTGGCGGTGCCGTCTTTATCGAAGCCTTTGAGCTTAAAAGCCTTGTGATTGAGTTTCTCGAGCTGCGCGAGATTGAGCCCGAGCCGCAAGCCGCCGGGCGCGCTCCAGTCGGACTTGCCGTTGATGACGATCAGATAAGTGTCGCTGCGCGCGGCGGGGTTGGCCCACCAGACTTCGAGCCGCCGCTTCGGATCTTTCGGAAACAGCACCGACGCCGGCACCTTGGTGCCGTTAGCGTCGACATCCGTGAAGGCGATGTTCTTGGAATCGTAGGTCATCGCTAGTTTGAGATGGCTCGAATCCTTGCCGAAGGTGCCGCTGCAGGCCACGGTGTGACCGGCGACGGCCGCCGCCGGACCCGCATGCCTCACGGCGGCCGGCGCCGAAGCATGCGCGGCGCTCCCCGGCTGCGAAACCGCCGGCGGGACCGGTTGCTTCATTTGCGACGGCGCGAGTTGATCGTCGGTGTCGAGATCCGGATTGACTTGATTGATCTGGCGTTGCGGCGCCGCCGAGACATTACTGGCGGCCATTGCGAGTGACGCCCCAAAACCTGCGGCCAATGCCATTTTTAGGCAGCCGCCAAACCATCCCCCACGCATACTCGCCTCCCGTTCTGGGTGACCCTACAAATTCAAGCTTTAAGGCCCGCACTGCAGCCAGGCCTCGCCAGCATTGCCCCGGACGCAGAATAGCACGACGCGGCTACTTCGGCACGGCTCGGCCCTTGCCACTATCTTGCCGCCCCGCACCGTTTTGGACCAGCACGTCTGTTTCCTGGCCCAAGATTCTGGCAGAACCGAAGCGAAAATCGGCAAGCTTCTCCCATTGCAAGGGGCTCAAATGCGAAAGCATCGCGTAGACGCAGGACCGGACACGGTTCACTGGGGCTTTTTTGACGCAGGGCTGAAACCGCTGATCACAATCGACCCCGGCGAAGAAGTCACGATCTCGACCGTATCGGGGCCGCCCGAAGCGATGCCGAAAGCGGATAGCGGCCTCGCTGTCCCGCCGGCCCTGTCGGCCATACACGCCCGCGTGCCGCAGCGGCTTGGTCCGCACATCATGACCGGCCCGATCGCCGTGCGCGGCGCCAAAGCCGGACAGGTGCTGGAGGTGAGGATCAAATCGATCGCGCTGCACTATGACTGGGGCTACAACGTCATCCGCCCGCTCGCCGGCGCGCTGCCCGACGATTTTACCTCGACGCGTCTCATTCATATTCCGCTCGATCGCACGCGGATGACCGGTCGGCTGCCGTGGGGCCTCGATCTGCCGCTCAAGCCGTTCTTCGGCGTCATGGTCGTGGCGCCGCCGTGCGCTTGGGGACCGGTCGGCTCGCCGCCGCCGCGGAGAAACGGCGGCAATATGGACAATAAGGAGCTGGTCGCCGGCAGCACGCTTTATCTGCCGATCCAGATCGACGGCGCGCTGTTCTCGGTCGGCGACGGCCACGGCGTGCAAGGCGACGGCGAGGTCTGCATCACCGCGATCGAGACCGGGCTGATCGGCACCTTCGAATTGCATGTTCGCGACGACTTCGCGCTGGAATGGCCGATGGCGGAAACGCCGAACGAACTGATTACGATGGGCTTCGATCCCGATCTTGACGATGCCGCGGTGATCGCGCTGCGCAACATGATCAAGCTTATTTGCTCGCGCACCGGATTATCGCGCGAGGATGCCTACACGCTCTGCAGCCTGGCCGCCGACCTGCGCGTCACTCAAGTCGTCAACGGCTCTAAAGGCATCCACGCGGTGCTCGATAAGAAGTATCTCGCGCGTTAGAACGAGCGCGCGTTCGCCCACGCCGGTGTCGTCAAGATATCGCCATTGCGAATGGCCACGCGCCTCCCGCGACGAGGACGATGCCGGCAAGGCGGGCGATTACGCGGCCCAGGCCAGAGCGGCGGTCAGGCATTGGATCAACGACGCTTCGTCGAATGGTTTGCTGAGAAAGCCAAGCGCTCCGCCCTCGAGTGCCCGGTTTCGGTGTTTGCCGTTCGGAAAAGCGGTAATCAAAATTATTGGGATGCAACATCCTTGCGATCGCAGCGCTTCCTGCAACTCGAGGCCGTTTAGTCCGGGCATTTGCAAGTCGGTGATCACGCATGCCGTCTCGGCGATAACCCGCGATTCAAGAAAATGCTCTGCGGAGATGAAGGTGCGGGCTTTGTAGCCTAAAGACTCGACGAGCTCTTTTATGCCATCCCGGGCCAGCGCGTCGTCATCGACGATCGAAATCAATGGGTGGTCGTCAGACATTGCGGGCTAGCGTACGCGCTTGCCTAAAAAGCTTGTATGCAACTGACCGCGTTTGCTCTTTCGCGCCGATAAATGCTTGGTCTCCGATTGCGTTCCCGGACGCCACCTGCAGCCATAGGGCCAATCGATCATCGGACATTTAGCGGCAAGCGGCTGAGCTTTTGACCGGCTACTGAGGTCGGTATCCGTTGAAGAGCGAGCAGTCGCGACAGCGCCAGCGACCGCTGCGGTGATCGCCGCCAAAGCAAATACAAATTTGTGCATAAACATCCCCGACTGGTAATGCGCTTTGACAAAAATAAGCGTTGTTCGCGACTCGAATTCCTGCGCCCGATCAAGGCGATTGGCTCAGAACAGAAATGTGAGGCTGACGACTAGGACGCTGGCTGCTGCAATTATCAGAATTTCAGAGCCGTTAAAGCTTCTTATAACATTCAACATCGGCACCCTCAGCGGTGCCCGAACACCCTAAGAACCTCTTATTAAGGAAGCAGGCTTGCGAAATTGATCTGAATCAAAAACCAATCCGGCTGGGCACTGGCGGCACTTTCGCTATCGGCCACAACCAGACATTTAGCAGAGATCAGAACTCTACTTTCGGCACTGCAGCGCCGACACATTCGCCTTAAGCAGCGCCGATCACAAATGCGTAAATTAACCAACGTTCACAATCAGGACGGCAACGAGCGATGTAAAATCGGGGCCGCTCTCCCCCCACAAGAGAGCGCGGCCCCGACCGAGTCCCCATCCCCCGAACACCCCGACGAGGTTGGGGCCGACATTATCGAAGACGAATTATGGCCCACGGTGGGCAGCAAAACGGCATCACATATTCTTTCTGCAGACTTGCTTGCTGCTGGCTTTTTTTCAGCAGTTTTGGCGGCCGACTTGCGCCTGACGGAAGGCGTAAACGATTAGGGCCGGCGCGTTTCGCTACATTGCCGACTCATCCTCGAACTTGAAGCCGATTTTTTGTAAGCCCTCGAGCGCGTCTTTGCCGTAATCGCTTTCGATTTCTTTGGCGAGACTTCCCGCATACGAAATCGGATCGCTCTGCTCGTCGGTTTCCGGCACGATCATGACCAAGAGGCGAGCGGTTTCGCTGGACACGTTGCGGAAGCTGCGGTTCTCGCCGCGCGGCACCGAAACCATATCGAGCGGATCGAGCACCAGCTTGTGTTGGCCGCGATCGCCCCAGGCAATTTCGAAACGGCCGCAGAGGCAAAGAAAGTTCTCGACCGTATTGAGATGACGGTGAAGTCCGGGGCCGTTGCCCGGCTCACACTCGGCGATGCTGACGATCAGCCCATGCGGGCCCTTGACTGGCGCGCCGGCGCTGCGCCCCTGATAATCCGCGGGCGCCATCACGGGATACACGCGCCGCGCCGTTATCTTTTCGACCGCGCCGGGTGGAATGCCATGCGCCTCGAAGTTTTGGCGTTGATAGGTTTGCAGCTTGTTGAACCGGGCGACGCGGGCTTCCATCGCCTCGGGAGTGAGCGATTTGCTTTTCACGGCGATTGCTCCATTGGCAGAGTGCACGCTAAAGATAACTTCGCGATCATTTGGGTGTGCAAATGGACGTCAGAGCCATTGTCGTTTGATCATTCGGCCTTGATGCCGGCCGACTTGATCACCTTACCCCATTTGTCAGTTTCATCGGCGATGAGCTTGCCAAAATCGGCCGCCGAACCCGTCAGCAGCATTCCGCCCATATCCGTCAGCCGCCCTTCGATCTTCGGAGCGGCGAGGCCGGTGTTGGTCTCTCGGTTCAGGATTTCAATAATTTCGACCGGCGTGCCGTTCGGAGCGGCGATGCCGAACCACGAGCTCGCCTCGTAGCCCGGCACGAACTCGCTGACGCTCGGGATGCCCGGCAGTGCATCGGAGCGGCTAAGCGTCGTGACCGCCAGCGGCCGAAGCCTGTGCGCGCGAATATGTCCGATCGACGCGGTCATGGTGGCAAAGCCGACCTGAACCTGCCCGGCGATGAGATCGGCCATGGCGGGCCCGTCGCCGCGATAGGGCACGTGCTGAAGGTTGATGCCGGTTGCCGTGTTGAACAACTGGCCAGCCAAATGGCTCATGGTGCCAATGCCCGCCGAGGCAAAGCTGAGCGCGCTCGGGTTCGCTTTGGCAAAGGCGATCAATTCCGGGACGGTCTTCACCGGCACAGCGGGATTGACCTCAAGAACATTGGGCACGCGCACCACGCCGGCGACCGGCACGGCGTCGCGGATAAAATCGAAGTTGAGATCTTTGTAGAGCGCGGCATTGGCTGCTACCGCCGGCGGCACCAAAAGAAGCGTGTAACCGTCGGGTGCTGCCTTAAGGACGGTTTCGGCGCCTACATTGCCGCCGGCGCCCGGCCGATTTTCAACAACAAATTGCTGGCCGAGCCGCTCCGACAGCCAGCGCCCGATAAGGCGCGCGAGAATGTCGCTCGTGCTTCCGGCGGCGAAGCCCACGACGATGCGCACCGGGTGTGTGGGATAATTGTCCGCCCGAACCGAACGTGACGCAGCGGTCAGCGCAGCACCGGCAGCGAGATGCAGGAGGTATCTGCGCAGAACTTTCGTCATGCGCCCGTTTTTCGGTATTTGTGCAGCGAACGCAAATTGTCGGGCCGCGGTTTGTCTTTGTAGGTCTGCGGCCAATTGGTCCACGACACCTCGCCGACATAAAGGTCGCCGCGGCTGTCCACCGCCAGACCGTGCGGGGCCAAGAACTCAGTTGGACCAAGACCGGGACCGAGGCCGCCGAGTCGCGCAATGCGCTTGCCGGTATTGTCGACGATGGTGACGCGCGGGCCGAGATTCGGCAAGTTGCGGTTGACCGCCTGGGTCGATCCCAGTTCGCCGATATAGCAGATCGGGCACTTGCCGGGCGGCATGAACAAGCCGCAGGGACGGTGCAGGTTGTTCCACTGCGTCTCGTATTTGCCGTTGCCGTCAAACACCTGCACGCGATGATTTTCGCGGTCGGCGACATAGACCCAGCCATCGGCGTCGCAGGTAATGTTGTGCGCGATATTGAACTCGCCTGGATCGGTGCCGGGTCCGCCCCACGACAAGATCAGTTTGCCGTTCGGCGCGTATTTGTGCACGCGCGCATTGCCGTAACCGTCGGACACATAAATGTCGCCCTGCGGCGACATTGCGGTGTGGGTGCAGCGATGGAACGGCTCGCCGCTCATATAGGGCGCCGGTTTGCCGGAAATGCCGAGGGTGAGCAGCACCTTTCCTTCCAGTGTGCACTGGCGCACGGAATGGTCGCCATCGTCGGTCAGCCAGATCGTATCGTCCGGCGCCATGAAGACGCCGTGGGCGCGGGGAAACAGGCCTTCGCCGAACGACCGGAGGAAGTTGCCGTCGCGGTCGAACACGATCATCGGGTGATCGCCGCGATTGAAAACATAGACATTGTCGTTTTTATCGACGCCGACGCCGCCGATTTCCTTGAACGACCAGCCCGGCGGCAGCTTCGCCCAGTTCTCGACCGGTTCGTAGGTGTAGGCGCCGTTACCGACGGTCGTGGCCGAAACTTTTTTGTCCGCTACCAGCGTGGTCATGGGCGCACCAACTGCAGCATGATCCCGAAACAGCCTGCCCCGGACTTAATCCGGGGTGGATACCGGTTTCCCGCCTGCGCGAAGCCTGACCAATCCCGACACCTTCCATTCGACGCTTCGGCGGGCGAAGGCAGGTCGGAAAAGATCATGCTCAAATAACAGGTTAAAGCGAAATGGTGATTCAACCTAGTCCCATTTCGCTTTAGCCACGCGGCCAAACGCCGGCGTTTTCAAGTTCTTTCATCGCCGCGTCGGTGAATTCCGCTTTTGGGCCATCGCCGCCGATCACAAACATCAGGATCGCATCTTCGCCGGATTGACCCGGCGTGACGTTTTCGAAGCGGCGGATCGCGCCGGGCGGAAACGAGATCACATCGAGCGGATCAAGCTCGATCGATTCGACTTCACCTTTCTCGTTCTCCCAGCTGCAGCGCCAGGTCCCGGTCATAGGAATGAAGGTCTCGTTGGTGTCGTGATTGTGCATCATCGGGCCTTTGCCGGGCTTGGCGCGGCAATAGCCGAGATTGAAGCCTTCGGAGATCGGAATGGCCGACAAGCGCGAGGCATCGTCGCCGACCGGCGAGGTCACCGCGCCGCCGGAATCCTTCGGCGGCTGGAACCCGATGACGTTGTAAAGGGTGCGCTCGCATTGCGGCGACTTGCTGTCGGGAAGGCCGCCGTCCGAGCCTTTGAGATCTTTGAAGCGGGCGACGCGCTTTAACATGGCGGCGCGCGGGATGCCGAATTTGGGCAGCGTTTCCATGGCTCCTCCTCTGGCCTGGCGGAAGATTTCGGCCGCCGCCATGATAGGCCGATGGCGAATGATGGGTAAGTCTGTTGAGGAGGGCGCGTTGCGTGCACCGCGGCGCGGGGCGCTCTCTTTGCTCAGAGCGCACTCCTCCGTTTCATGCCAGATTGTGGTTTAAGCGCCCATGGACGTCCGTGAGTCCGTGGACTTGTCCTTCTCCCCAACGCCTCTGTTAGGAGGACATGGCGTTATCGACGCTAAAACGTCCCGCGCCTGTGACAAACAGCGCGAGGAGACCGCCGGCGATGGCGAGGTCCTTGCTGAGGAATGCGTATTGCAAGTTTTGCGCCGTTTCCGGAAACTCCCAATAACGATGCGCCGTGGCAAAGGCGATCACCACGAAGGCAAGCCCAAGCAATGCACCATACCGCGTGCCGATTCCGAGAATCAACGAGAGCACAACGATCCATTCGACGACATGCGCAAGGACGCTCATAAAGTCGGGAGCGGGATAGTTGAGCGATTTGAGGTAGGTCGCAGCTGGCCCGCCGGTCGACACCGTCATCAAGAAAACCAAGGCGATCAACACGCGGCCAATCAAAAGCCAAAGATCACTCATGCCCGTGGCGACGCCGTCAGTATAAGACAGTAACGGATGCCATGATCGTTTTAGCATTTCCGCCCCCCAAAAAAGTCGAGTAATTTTTGCTCGCGATGTCAAATCCGTCAATGCCTGATGGCGCACGCATTGTGGAGATCTGACAGACGCGGCTCAGCCAGACTTATTTCAGGCCTTAGCGTCCGCGGCGAGCCGGAAAAACCCCCGGTTGTGGCGAACGCTTCATTTGAAGAAAAATTATTGCCTCTTTCAGCCCGCCTACAGCAATCAAAAATCAAGTCGGTCGGCAAAACGGTTCTCAATCTTCGCCCGAAGCTCTTGAAGATCCGATATGCATTGATCGTGCATCTTGGTCCCAGGACCCATTTGCCACTTCGCGCAGTAGTTCTCATTTTCCTGCGAAATTTCCTGCACGCGAAACCTTTCGGCTCGTGCGGCAGCCTCCGGCAGTCTCGGCGCGATGAAGGCGAGAAAGAACAAAACGAATGCCAGCAATGCTGCCCATAGTGCCAAATGGACGTAATCGTAAACCGATTGAACAATGGCCAAGGTGCCATTGGATTTTATCAGGGTGCTATTGGATTTCATGTTGCCCCTCCAGCAAGGTCGCATCGCCGCTGGCGTGCGGTATTCCGCTATCG
>JBPYFG010000036.1:0-12506 GCA_051986365.1 Xanthobacteraceae bacterium | reverse complement strand
AACTTTCCGATGCGCGGCGACCTGCCGAGGCGCGAGCCGCAGATCCTTGCCCGGTGGGAGAAGATGGACCTGTGGTCGCGCCTGCGCGCCGCCTCCCGAGGCCGGGAAAAGTTCATCCTGCACGACGGCCCGCCTTACGCGAACGGCAACATCCATATCGGCACCGCGCTGAATAAGATCCATAAGGATGTCATCAATCGAACCCGGCAGATGTCGGGCTTCGACGCCGACTACATTCCGGGCTGGGACTGTCACGGCCTGCCGATCGAATGGAAAATCGAAGAAGATAATTATCGCGCCAAAGGCAAAGCGAAGCCGGACCTTTCCGATCCCGCGGCTTTAGTCGAATTCCGCCGCGAGTGTCGGCAATTCGCCGAGCACTGGATCAAGGTGCAGCGCGAAGAATTCGAGCGGCTCGGCGTTGTCGGCGATTGGGCGCATCCCTACACGACGATGGACAATTTCGCCGAAGCGCAAATCGCGCGTGAGCTGATGAAATTCGCTGCCAACGGCACGCTCTATCGCGGCTCGAAGCCGGTGATGTGGTCGGTGGTGGAGAAGACCGCGCTCGCCGAAGCGGAGGTCGAATATGAGGACTACGTGTCGGACCAGGTGTGGGTGAAATTTCCGCTGCGGGGCGGACAGTCAAGTTCGCCCGATCTCAAAGGGGTTTCAGTTTTAATCTGGACGACGACGCCATGGACCATTCCTGGGAATCGCGCCGTCAGCTATTCGCCGAAAATTGAGTACGGGCTTTTTCAGGTGGTCGATGCACCCTCGGACAACTGGGCCAAAGTCGGCGACCGCTTTCTGTTGGCAGACAGGCTCGCGATCGAGGTGTTTCGACAGGCGCGCGTCACCGCGTTCAAGCAGTTGGCGCCGATTACGACCGAAAAGTTATCGCAGCTGCTGTGCGATCATCCCCTCAAAAGTCTCGGCGGCTATGACTTCGCGGTGCCGCTTCTTGCTGGCGACCACGTTACCGAGGACACCGGCACTGGCTTCGTGCACACCGCGCCGGGGCACGGCCGTGACGACTTCGACGTGTGGACCGCTAATGCCGCCAAGCTTTCCGCGCAGGGTATCAACACGACCATTCCTTACACGGTCGATGCCGACGGCCGTTTCACCGAGCAGGCGCCAGGCTTCGCCGGCAAGCGGGTGCTGACGGAAACTGGCGAGCGGGGCGATGCCAACGAGGCGGTGATCAAGGCGCTCATTGCCGCCGGCATGCTGATCGCGCGCGGCCGGCTCAAACATCAATATCCGCATTCGTGGCGGTCGAAGAAGCCGGTGATCTTTCGCAATACGCCGCAATGGTTCATCGCGATGGACAGGGACATCGATCGCCATGGCGACACGCTACGCCATCGCGCTCTTGCCGCGATCAAGGCAACCCGCTGGGTCCCCGCGCAGGGCGAGAACCGCATCACCGGCATGATCGAAGGCCGGCCCGACTGGGTGATCTCGCGCCAGCGCGCCTGGGGCGTGCCAATCACGCTATTCATCAAGGAAAAGTCCGACGGTTCGGTGGACATTCTCAGCGATCCCGAGGTCAATGTGCGGATCATCGAGGCTTTCGAGCAAGAAGGCGCTGATGCCTGGTACAAGCCCGGCGCGCGCGAGCGCTTTCTGGGCAAGCGCGCCGACGAGGGCTGGCAAAAGGTCGACGACATTCTCGATGTCTGGTTCGACTCCGGCTCGACGCATGCATTTGTGCTTGAGGACCCGCAGCATTTCCCGGCGCTCGCCCATATCAAGCGCAAGGCGGATGGTGGCGGCGAGGCGGTGATGTATCTGGAAGGCTCCGACCAGCATCGCGGCTGGTTTCAATCCTCGCTCCTTGAAAGCTGCGGCACGCGCGGTCGCGCCCCGTTCGACATTGTGCTCACCCACGGCTTCGTGCTCGACGAGGACGGCCGCAAAATGTCGAAGTCGCTGGGCAATGTTACCGCGCCGCAAGACGTCATGCGCGAGGCAGGCGCCGACATTCTGCGCATGTGGGTCTGCGCCGCTGATTATGCGGATGATCTGCGCATCGGCCCGGAAATCCTAAAAACGACAGTGGATACTTATCGCAAGCTGCGCAACACGTTGCGCTGGATGCTGGGCAACCTGGCGCATTTTCATGCCGCTGATCGCATCGCCCCAGAGGTCATGCCTGAGCTCGAAAGATTGATGCTGCACCGGCTGGTTGAGCTCGACCAGGTTGTCCGCGCAGCCTATGCCGATTTCGACTACAAGCGGATTTTTGCTGCGCTCAATGCGTTTATGACCGCCGATCTCTCGGCGTTCTACTTCGATATCCGCAAAGACGCTCTTTATTGCGATCCTTATTCGTCGGTTACGCGCAAATCGTGCCTCACCGTTCTCGATCATCTGTTTCGCACGACGGTATGCTGGCTCGCTCCGATGCTCTGCTTCACGGCCGAGGAAGCATGGCTTGCGCGCGATCCTGCTGCGGCATCGGTGCATCTCGAATTGTTTCCGCCGGTGCCCGCCGCTTGGCGCGACGATGCCCTCGCTGAGAAATGGCGCAAGCTGCGCACCATCCGCCGCGTCGTCACCGGCGCATTGGAGATCGAGCGCGCGCACAAGCGCATCGGCTCGGCGCTCGAGGCGCATCCGATAATCCATGTCGCCGATCCAGATCTGTTCGCTGCGGCGGTGGATGTCGATCTCGCCGAATTGTGCATCACTTCGGCTGCGGTTCTGGCTGAGGGCGATGGCCCGGCCGAGGCTTTCCGGTTGCCCGACGTGCCGGGAGTCGCAGTGGTTCCACGCCTCGCCGAAGGCCGCAAATGCGCGCGGTCGTGGAAGATTTCTCCGGCGGTCGGTCTCGACCCGCAATTCCCCGATGTCACCCCACGTGACGCCCAGGCGCTGCGCGAGTGGGAAGCCATGCGCCGCGCGGCCGAGTAGGGGGCGTCATTGAGCAAAGCAGTGCCCCAGTCGCGGGCGAATTCCTATGCATGGGGACGATTGAGCGCGCTCGGCCTGAGCGTCGCGGCGATCACATGCCTCCTCGACCAGGCTTTGAAATTCTGGCTGCTGTTCGATTTCGATCTCGCCAATCGCGGCCGGGTTGCGGTTATGCGGTTCCTCGATCTGATCCTGACCTGGAATACCGGCATCAGTTACGGCCTATTTCCGCGGCAGGGCCCGGTCGGCGAATGGGCGTTGTTCGCCTTCAAGCTTGCCGCAGTCGTGTTCTTGTGGGTCTGGCTTGCGCGTGCGACTTGGCGTCTCACCGCGGTCGCCCTCGGACTCATCATCGGCGGCGCGATGGGCAATGCGATTGACCGGCTGCATTGGCCGGGCGTGATGGATTTCGTGCTTTTCCACATCGAGACCGGCAGCTTCGAATTCCGCTGGTACGTGTTCAACTTCGCCGATGTCGCGATTGTTGCGGGTGTGCTTGTGCTGCTGTATGAATCGCTCTTAAGTGGTGCCGCAAAAGCGCCCTGATCGCGGACGATAAGCTGCTGCCGGGCTTGATTTATTTAGACTTTCTGGGCCGTGCCGCTGGGTGCGTTCAGAGGGGCCTCCTTCGGGTGAAGAGGAGGCAAACTTGGGGTGAGGGTATGGCGCTGCATCGCATCGTCAGTTTTGCCTTGACCAGGCGCAATGGCGGCCGGCATTGCCGCATGTTGGCCGCGCAGATTGGCCTCGCCGCGGCACTTGCTGCGGGCATGGCCTGCGCATCGGCCTCTATCGCCCGGGCCGGCGATTATGATGATCCCTCCGGCAACTCATTTGGCTCGCAAATCCTCAAGGCGATCGGCCTGCCCGATCCCGATCACCCGGAATACGAGATCAATTACAGCGAGCGTTCGCCGCTGGTCGTGCCGCCGAATCGCAGTCTGCCGGCACCGATTGCGACCGATAAGCCGCCGGTGCCGAACTGGCCGCAGGATCCCGACGTCAAGAAGCACCAGGCCGCCAAGAAAGAGCCCGTGCATGTTGAGGGTGACCGCGTCATTGACGAGGGCCGGCCGCTTCGGCCTGACGAGTTGATTCCGAAAGGAAATGGTGGCAGCGCGGCGTCCAGCTCCCCGGGAATTGAGCCGAAAGGGGGGAATCACCTTTTGAGCTTCGACTGGTTCAAAAAGGAAGAGTATGGAACGTTCACTGGCGAGCCTCCTCACGCCAGCCTGACCGATCCTCCGCCCGGCTACCAAACGCCATCTCCGGATCAACCCTATGGGATTCCGCCGGATCGCAAGCCAGCCAAGGCGCCCACGCTCGGCGAGCGCATGGAGCCGGTGCGATAACGTTCGGTGGTGGTGCTTCCGCTTACATCGATGCGTGGGTCAACGCCATTGATCTTTGCCGCGCGAGGATAAGGGTGCCGAAATATCTATTGCTCGTTGCCGCGCTTATAGGCGCGACTGCAAGTGCCCATGCCGGCACGGAAATCAGCCATTTTACCTTGGCGAACGGGCTTGAAGTGGTGGTGGTGCCGGATCATCGCGCGCCGGTGGTCACGCACATGATCTGGTACAAAGTCGGCGCTGCCGACGAAACTCCAGGCAAGTCGGGTCTGGCGCACTTCCTCGAACATCTGATGTTCAAGGGCACGGAGAAAAATCCGGGAGACTCGTTCTCACGGCAAGTTGCCGAAATTGGCGGCCAGGAAAACGCGTTCACCGCGAGCGACTATACCGGCTTCTTCCAGCGCGTGCCGCGCAATCACCTCAAGGAGATGATGGCGCTCGAAGCCGACCGCATTACCGGCCTGGTGCTCACCGATGACGTGGTGCGGCCCGAGCTTAATGTCGTCCTCGAAGAACAAAATATGCGGGTCGCCAACAATCCGGCGGCTCGGCTCGGCGAACAGATGGACGCCGCGCTGTATCTCAATCATCCCTATGGCCGGCCGGTGATCGGTTGGCGTCCGGAAATCGAACAGCTCGACCGCGAAGATGCCTTGGCGTTCTATCGGCGTTTCTACAGCCCGAACAACGCGGTCGTCGTTGTCGCGGGCGACGTGACGGCGGAGGAGGTGAAAGCCGACGCTGAAGCGACCTACGGCAAGATTGCCGATCGCTCCGAAACCAATCCGCGACACCGGCCGATGGAGCCGCCGCAAGAAGCGCCGCGTACCGTCACGCTTGCCGATTTGCGGGTCGAACAACCGAGCGTGACCCGCGACTACCTCGTGCCGTCGGAAAGCTCCGCCAAGCCAGGCGAAAGCGAAGCGCTCGAGGTGCTCGCGCACGTGTTGGGCAGCGGTGAAAACTGCCGCCTGTACCGCACGCTGGTGGTCGACCAGGGATTGGCGCTCAATGCCGGCGCCACCTATTCCGGTACCGCCATCGACTACTCGAAATTTACAGTCTTTGGTGTGCCGAAGCCGGGAGTCGCGCTGCCTCAGCTTGAGGCGGCGATCGACGACATTCTCGCCGAGCTGATCGCCCATGGCGTCAGCAGCGATGAACTCGACCGCGCCAAAACTCGACTGATCGCCGAGGCCGTCTATGCCGAGGACAACCAGGCGACCTTAGCGCGCTGGTATGGTTCCGCGCTCGCCACCGGCCAGACGGTCGAAAATGTCCGGGCTTGGCCCGACCGCATTCGCGCGGTCACGGCGGAGGCCGTGCAGAACGCGGCGCGTACCTGGCTCGATCGCCGGCACTCTGTCACCGGCTATCTCGTCAAAACCCTGCAATCTGAGGAGAAGCGATCGTGAGAGGGATGCGCGTGGCTAGCCGCGTCATTGAGTTCGTGGCGGCGATCGCGGCAACAATCATGTTCGCGGCCTCTGCCGAGGCGACGACGATCGAACGTGTGGTAAGCCCGGGCGGCATCGAAGCGTGGCTGGTGCATGAGCGGGCGGTCCCGCTGATCGCGGTCGAATTCGCCTTTGTCGGCGGCGCAGCTCAGGACCCGCCCGGCAAAGGCGGCACGGCGACGCTCGCGGCTTCGCTGCTCGATGCCGGCGCGGGCGAGCTAGATTCCACCGCTTTCTCGGATCGCTTGGAACGTAAGGCGATCCAAATGGGTTTTTCGGCGCAGCGCGACACGATTCGCGGCACGATGCGCACGCTTACCGAGAATCGCGACGATGCATTCGAGCTTTTGCGCCTCGCCCTTACGGCGCCGCGGTTCGACGCCAAAGACATCGAGATCAGTCGCGCGCAGATCCTCTCGCAGCTGCGTCGCGAGACCACGAGTCCCACTGATATTGCGAGCCTACGCTGGTGGGAAACGGCATTTGAGGGCCACCCCTATGGCCGGCCGGTGAACGGCACGTCAGAGATGGTGTCGGGCATCTCGATTGCCGACCTCAAATCTTATGCGCATCGTGTTCTTGCTCGGCAGAATTTGAAGATCGCGGTGGTCGGCGACATCGATGCCGAAACGCTGAAGATGCTGCTCGACCGCACTTTCGGCGCGCTGCCGGAAAAGCCCGAACTATATCCGATCGCCAATGTAGCGCCGCGCGGGCTGGGGCGTCGGATCGAAGTTAGCCTCGATGTCCCGCAAACGGTCGTCGATTTCGGCGGGCCAGGAATTCCCCGCCAGGATCCGGACTTCATGGCCGCTTATTTGATCAATCATATTCTCGGCGGCGGCTCGACGGACTCGCGGCTTTATCAGGAAGTCCGCGAAAAACGCGGCCTTGCTTATTCGGTCTCTGACAATCTGGTCTGGCTCGACCATGCGGCGGTGATGCTCGGCGGCACCGCGACGCGGGCGGACCGCGCCGGCGAAACGGTCGATCTGATCGAAAAAGAAATCCACCGCTTCGCCGAGAACGGCCCGACGGCGGGCGAGCTTATGGAGGCGAAGCGCTACCTCAACAGCGCGTTTGTCCTTAATCTCGACAGCTCGACGAAAATCGCGGCGCTGTTGGTGCAATTGGAGCTCGACGGCTTCGACACCGACTATTTTAGCCGCCGCACCGCCATGATCGAAGCGGTCACGCTTGACGATGCGCGCCGCGTCGCCAAGCGGCTCCTCGATAAGGGTTTATTGGTGACGGTGGTCGGCAAGCCGCAGGGTTTTGCCTCGAGCAAGCCGAACTAACCTAATATCGGCCGCGATCCGCTACGGCGGAGGAGGGGGCAGCCGAATGGACCAGGCGGTAATTACAGCATCGCCGCGGCTGCGCATCATTTTTCTCGTCGTCGCAGCATTAATGCTCGTGCTCTGGGGCTGGAGCCTGATTCCGCCGATCGAGAACTGGAACAACCGGTATGAGGATGGTTTTTCCTACGTGGGCGTCTTCTACGCCAGCATCATCTGCTTGCCGGCCGGGCTGTTCCTGTTAACTGGAGCCATCGCTGGGCACGGCCGGCATGTCGTGCGCGCCCGCTCTGCGCTGTTCGTGGGCGGCGGCACGCTGTTTATCGTCGTGGCGTTTTTGATCTTCCAGCGTATCGGTGACGCGATGGGATGGGGCTGAGTGCGTCTGGTGGCCCAATATCTTTGTTTTTGCAAAAGATACGCCGGGCCAGACTGCCGATCGTCAACGTTTACTCTTTGGCGGGCACACTGCGTAGATAGGCAACTATTGCGTCGAGATCATCGGGAGCGACGGTCGCATAATAGTGATAGCCCATTGGCGGTTTGAGCTGGCCGCCGTCGCGGCTGACGCCTTGGGTCATGGCGCGCCTGATCTCGTCGTCGGTCCAGGCGCCGATCCCCTTTTCCTTGCTTGACGTGATATTGCGCGATACCGAAACGCCCCACGGTCCAGGCATCTCGAAGCCGCCGGCACCGAGCCTGGTGGCGAACTCCCGCCCATGCGGTCCCATCGGCGTATGGCATTCCATGCAATGCGCGATGGTGACGAGATAGAAGCCCTTGTTCACTTTCTCGCGCAGCATCGCTTCGGTGAAGGTCTTGTCGCCGCCCGGCGGAATCGGATGCCCCTGAGGCATCCTGTAGACCGGATCCGGCACAGTGTTCTTGATCGGCTTGATCGTGCGCAAATATGCGATCACCGCGTCGAGGTCGCGATCGGTCATGATCTCATAAAATCCGCTCGGCATGACCATGGCCACGGGCACGCCATTGCGCTTGATGCCTTTGCGCAGCACCTCTTTGAGCTCGGCATCGGTGTAGTCGCCGATGCCGGTTTCCTTGTCCTGCGTGATGTTTGGCGCAGTCACTTTGAACGGTGGCTCGTCCCAGCTCAATCCGCCAGAGAACGCCTTTTCAGCGATGTCGCCGCTCGGGCCCTTTGGCGTATGGCAATTGCCGCAGGTGAGAATGCCATTCACCAAATAATCGCCGCGCTTGACCAGATCAGTGTTGGCCCGCGCGCTGCCGAATGTGACGGCAAATGCGAAGACGCATGCAACTATTATACGGAGCAAAGCAGTTCCCCTCGTATTCCTCGCCGCGAGTATACAGGCTTGCAGCAGGGCGGCAATTCGGTGCGCTGCGGGACTGATCGCACGAATCGCCGCAGCTATTGCGGCGTGATCCCGGCGAGCTTGGCGGCCTCGCGCATGTTTTCATAGTCGGCGCGAATGAATTCGGCGAATCCTTTCGCGGTCATCTGCTCGGGCGAAGCGACTTCCGAGCCGAGACTGATCAAGCGCTCCGCGGCGGGGCTTCCGGAACTCAAACCTTGGGCGATTGCCTGTTGCAATTTGTCGACGACGTCAGCAGGCGTCTTCGCCGGGGCCACCACGCCAATATAGCTTTGCGCCGTGAAGCCTTTGACGCCGCTTTCGTCGAAAGTGGGAATGTCCGGCGCGAGCTTCGAGCGATGCAGTGCGGCGATGGCGACGATATGGGCTTGGCCGGCCTGGTGCATCGGCAGCGCGGTCGAGAATTCGGTCAGGGCGCCATCGACATTGCCACTGATCAAATCCGGCATCAGCGCGCCACCGCCGCGATAGGGAACATGAGTGAGATTGGCCCCGGTTGCGGCTTTCAGCCGCTCCAGCGTCATATGCGTGGCGCTGCCGATGCCGCTGGTGGCGATCGTCACCGCGGCGCTCTTTGACTGTGCGATGAGCTCGGTCATGGTCTTGGCCGGGATTTTGTTGCTCAAGATGAGCGCGTGCGGCACGTAGCTCGTCAGCGCGACAGCGGCAAAATCCTTCAGCGGATCATAGCCCAGATTGGCGTGAAGGAGTGGATCGACCGTGAGCGGTCCGTTTGATCCGACCAGGAGGGTGTAGCCGTCCGGCGCCGCATGCGCGACGAACTCGGCGCCGATGCTGCCGCCGCCGCCGCCGCGATTCTCGACCACCACGGGCTGGCCCAGCGCCTTGCTGACCAGATCGCCGGTTATGCGCCCGACAATGTCGGCATTTCCCCCGGCCGCAAACGGCACAATCAGATGAATTGGCCGATCCGGAAAGGCGGCCAGGGCACGTTGCGCCAGCAATGTAAGAAAAGGCGCCGATCCAAGCCCGGCAATGAACATGCGGCGTGGAATATTCATCCCGATCCTCCATTTTTCTTATTCATCAATTCCAAATCCGAGCGGCATACAAGGTTCGATCATTTTCCCGCCGATTTCACTTCCGCTCAATCGGGGTTAGAAATGGTCTATGATTCCGGTGACCGCAAAGATCGCGCTCGATGAACGCGAGATTGCCGAATTTTTCGTCCGAGCGTCCGGACCCGGCGGGCAAAACGTCAACAAAGTCGCAAGCGCGGTGCAGCTTCGTTTTGACGCGCGCCGTTCACCCTCGCTGCCCGCGGACGTCCGCAGCCGGCTGGAGCGCTTGGCCGGTTCCCGCCTGACCCGCGACGGCGTTATTGTCATCATCGCGCAACGCCATCGGGCGCAGGCGCGCAACCGGGAAGACGCGCTCGCGCGCCTTTTGGACCTCATCCGCCGCGCCGCGCATCCGCCGCCCAAGCGGCGGGTGACCAAGCCTCCGCGGGCAGCGCGCGAACGCCGCATCGAAAGCAAGAAGCGGCGCGCCGGCATCAAGCGGCTCCGGCAGGCGAAGCCGTCATTTGATTGAGCTTCATCCACTGACGGCGTGATATTGCGCGAGTTGGAGCGCGAAAAGGCCGGCGCCGAGCGCGGCAAATCCCAGCACCATCAGGACGATCGCGTAGACGAACAGTGACTTATTCGCACCGTCGCCGCCACGATGCTGACGTTGGGCGAGGAACAGCACACAGCCGATAGCATAGACTGCAACACCGCAGATCGCGAGGATCGTCCCCGGCAAATACCGCTCCATCTCCCCTCCACATCACTCCACATTTCCAGCAGCATCGCAGCATAGGCGGCGCCCGCGATCCGGGCTACCGTTGGTGCCGAATCGCAAGTGAAACCGCGTCATGCCTGTCCGCCAACTCAGCGAAGCCATTGTCAACCGCATTGCCGCGGGGGAGGTCGTCGAGCGTCCGGCGAGCGTAGTCAAGGAACTTGTGGAAAACGCGCTCGATGCCGGGGCCCGGCGCGTCGATATTCTCACTGATGGCGGCGGCCGGCGGCTGATCCGTGTCACTGACGACGGCGAGGGCATGACTCGGGCCGATCTGGCGCTTGCGGTCGAGCGGCACGCCACATCGAAGCTCGCCGACGATGATCTTGTCGCCATCAGCACCCTCGGTTTCCGCGGCGAAGCCTTGCCGTCGATCGGCGCGGCGGCGCGGCTTGCGATCGCGTCACGCCACGCCGGTGAGCCGCATGCCTGGGCGATTGAAGTCGATGCTGGAGCCAAATCTGACGTGAAGCCGGCGGCGCTTGGGCAGGGCACGCGCGTTGACGTGCGCGATTTATTTTATGCAACGCCGGCACGGCTAAAGTTTCTGAAAAACGATCGTACCGAAGCCGAAGCCGTGCGCGACGTAGTGCGGCGGCTTGCAATGAGCCGGCCCGATGTCGCGTTCACGCTCGCTGGCGAGGAGCGTTCGCCACTGCACTTTGCCGCTGTGTTGAGGGATGCCGCCGGCCGCTTGGTGCGGCTCGGCGATGTGCTTGGCGCCGAATTTCGCGCCAATGCGGTCGAGCTTGCCGCCGAACGCGAAAACGTCAAGGTTGGAGGTTTTGCCGCGCTGCCGACGCTCACTCGCGCCAATTCGCTCGGCCAATATTTGTTCGTCAACGGCCGGCCGGTCCGCGACAAATTGCTGTTGGGTGCGGTGCGCGCGGCTTACGCCGATTATCTGCCGCGTGATCGGCACCCGCTGCTGGCGCTGTTCGTATTACTGCCGCCGTCGGAAGTGGACGTCAACGTGCATCCGGCCAAAGCCGAGGTGCGCTTTCGCAATGCCGGGTTGGTGCGCGCGCTGATTGTCCATGCGCTGAAGACAGCGCTGGCGCGCGAGGCAACGCGGGC
Source organism: Xanthobacteraceae bacterium (assembly GCA_051986365.1). Taxonomy (GTDB): domain Bacteria; phylum Pseudomonadota; class Alphaproteobacteria; order Rhizobiales; family Xanthobacteraceae; genus BOG-931. The sequence goes on along the minus strand of JBPYFG010000036.1, from coordinate 1,236 downwards.
AGCGACGACCGGTGGGGCGGCAACGATTGCAGCCTTTCGTGGCACGCCCCGGCCGGAGCACGCCGTCGCGACGTGGCGAGATCGAGCCACCAACAGACGCGATATCGGTGCGGCTGTCGCGCCGGTTCATGGCGGCTTCGCCGCGCCGTCGCAATCGGCTTTTGCCGTGGGCGCTCCGGCGGCAGACCTGCGCAACGATTTTGACGGTAGCGCTGTGGCGCGCGCGGAAAACCAATCGGCCGATGGCACGCCGCTCGATCATCCGCTTGGTGCGGCGCGCGCCCAGGTTCATGACACGTATATCGTGGCGCAGACGCAAGACGGCCTGGTGGTCGTCGACCAGCATGCCGCGCATGAACGCATCGTCTATGAGCGCCTGAAGGAGGCGATCGCCAAGACCGGTGTGCCTCGGCAGATCCTTCTCATTCCCGAGATCGTCGAGCTCGACGAAGCCGATGTCGAACGCCTCGTCGGCCACGCCGACGAGCTCTCACGCTATGGCTTGGTTATTGAAGCGTTCGGTCCCGGCGCGGTGGCTTTGCGCGAAACACCCGCGCTTCTCGGCGAAATCGACGGCGCCGGCCTCATTCGCGATCTTGCCGAGCATATCGGCGAATGGGACGAGACGCTGCCGCTGGAGCGACGTCTGATGCAGGTCGCATCTTCGATGGCTTGTCACGGCTCGGTGCGCGCCGGACGACGGCTGAAACCGGAGGAAATGAATGCGCTGCTTCGCGAAATGGAAAGGACGCCCAATTCCGGACAGTGCAATCACGGCCGCCCGACTTATGTCGAATTAAAACTTATCGATATCGAGCGGCTGTTCGGCCGGCGCTAGGGCACTACATGAGGGCGGCAGAAGATAAATTCGGTATCGTCGTAGGCTCGCCGTTCCAGCTCGGAAAAACCGGGAGGTGGTGCAAAAGCCGACTCGGCCGCTTCCTCAATGACGATCAATGCGCCAGGCGTTAACCAGCCGCCGTCGCGCGCCGCGATAAGCGCCGCCGCGGCCAATCCCCGTCCATAAGGCGGGTCTAAGAACGCGAGAGAGAACGGTTCAACCGGATGCGCAGGCCCGAGCTTGGTCGCATCGCGGCGGAAAATGCGCGTCACGCCGCCGAGCCCAAGGGCGGCGACGTTCTCGCGAATGAGCGCGCGTGCTTCGGCGCCGTCATCGACAAGCAATGCGAACGCCGCGCCGCGCGACAGCGCTTCGATGCCAAGCGCGCCAGTTCC
>JBPYFG010000035.1:0-3394 GCA_051986365.1 Xanthobacteraceae bacterium | reverse complement strand
CTCAAGGACGGCGAGCGCTCGGGCAAACATCGCCACATGTGGGAGGAATTATTTTTTGTGGTCGAGGGCTCCGGTTACGATCTGCACTGGGATCTGAAATGGGATTGCCTCGAAGCCTTCGAATGGCAATGGGCCGAGACGCCGAAGAAATACGAGTGGACGCGCGGCGACTATGTCTACATCCCGCCGTTCACGCTGCACCAGCACGTCGCCAATGCCGGCGCGGAATGCCGCATCATCGTCATGAGCAATCGTATCGTCAAAGACATGGGCTTTGACTGGTACGATCAGGTCGAGCGGGCGGCGGGATTTTGACGACTGGGCAATATTTTACCTCTCGCCAGTGGGGAGAGGTCGCCAGCAAGGGTGAGGGGATCAGGACTTAAATTTCTAACTCAGCCCTCACCCCGACCCTCTCCCAGGGGAAAGGAAGTCGCTAAGGGCCTTGCCGCTATTGCCAAAATCGATTTCCACAATATTTGCAATGTACTAGCCCGCGGAGGCTGCTGCATCGCCATTTGCCATGCCGTCGTCTAGATTATCCACGGGTTGGGGCGGCACGGCACGCAAGAACGTAACGCAGGGCGCACATGTCTATGTCATTGATGACGACGCGCCGGTTTGCGCCGTTGTTCTGGTGCCAGTTCTGCGCCGCGTTCGGCGATAATTTTCTCAAAACCGCGCTGGTCTTCGTCATCTTGTACGAAGTGTCCGGCGCCAATTCGGCGGTCCTGATCACGATTGCCGGCGCTACGCTGATCGCGCCGTTCTTCTTTTTGTCGGGGCTGGGCGGCGAACTCGCCGACCGCTATGACAAGGCTTTCGTCGCCCAGCGCATCAAGCTGACCGAAATCGGCGCCGCCATCGTCGCGGTCGCCGGCTTCGCCTTTCACTCGCTCACGCTGTTGTTTCTTGCGGTGTTCATGTTCGGAACGCTCGCCTCGCTGTTCGGCCCGATCAAGTACGGCATCCTGCCGGATCTGCTTGAGCGGCGCGAATTGCCGTCCGGCAACGCGTTGATCGAAGGCGGCACTTTTCTCGCTATTCTCCTCGGCACCATCGTCGCCGGTGTCGCCGCCAACGGCAACTCTAATCCGATCCATTTCGCCTGGCTGATGATCCTGACCGCGCTGGCAAGCTGGCTCGCCAGCCTTTTGATCCCGAAAAGCGGCGAGGGCGCGCCGGATTTGACGATCAACCGCAATGTCCTCGTCTCGACCGGTTCGCTGGTCAAACAAATCCGCGCCGATCCGCGGCTGTGGTGGGGCGCGCTTGTCGCCAGCTGGTTCTGGCTCGTCGGCGCGCTGGTTCTCTCGCTGTTGCCGCCGCTCGTCTCCTTCACCATCGGCGGCAGCGAAGAAGTGGTGACGCTGTTTTTGACGATCTTTTCGGTCGCGGTCGCGATCGGCTCCGGCCTGGCGGCCTGGCTCGCGGCCGGCCGCATCGTCTTGTTGCCGACGCTGGTCGCTGCCGTTCTCCTCGGCCTGTTCGCACTCGATCTCGGCTGGACCGCTTCGGCGATCGTGCCCGCGGCACGCCCAATGTCGCTCGAGGCGTTCTTTGCCTCGCGTTACAGCTTCCATATCGCCATCGATCTCGCGGGGCTTGCCATCGCCGGCGGCTTGTTCATCGTGCCGGTCTTCACCGCCGTGCAAGTCTGGGCCGGCGCTGATCGGCGCGCCCGCGTGGTCGCCGGGGTGAATGTGCTCAATGCCGCCTACATGGTCGCCGGCGCCGTCATTCTCGCCGTGCTGCAAAAGCTCGGCTGTGGCACGCCCGTCCTGTTCGGGCTGATCGGCGCCGCTAACATTGCGGTCGCGGTGGCCATCGGCATGACCATGCCGGCGAGCTGGATCCACGATTTTCTCTCGATCGTGTTCCGCGCGTTTTTCCGCCTCGAGGTTAAAGGCCTCGAAAATGTCGCCAAGGCCGGACACAACGCGATTATCGCGCTTAACCACGTGAGCTTTCTCGATCCGCCGCTGGCGATGTCGATCCTGCCGAAACGGCCGGTCTTCGCCATCGACGTCACCATGTCGAAACATTGGTGGATCCAGCCGTTCCTCAAATTCGTGCGGACGATGGCGCTTGATCCGCTCAAGCCGTTTTCGCTGCGCGCCATTATCAACGCGGTGCGCAGCGGCGAGATGCTGGTCATCTTTCCGGAAGGTCGCATCACCGTCACCGGCAGTTTGATGAAGGTCTACGACGGCGCGGCTTTGATCGCCGACAAATCCGACGCGATGGTGGTGCCGGTGCGGATCGAGGGACCGGAGATGACCATCTTCAGCCGGCTCAAGCGCTCGCAAGTGCGTCGCCGGCTATTCCCGAAGATCACGGTGACCATTCTCGAACCGGTGCAGCTTAAGCTCGATCCGGCGCTTAAAGGCCGCAAGCGGCGGCAGGCCGCCGGCTCCGCGCTCTACACCGTCATGTCTGACCTGATCTTCCGCACCTCACCGACCGATCGCACCATCGTCGAAGCGCTGATCGAGGCCGCCAAGCATCACGGACCCGGCTGGCTCGTCATCGAAGATCCGGTCAGAGGCCAGATGAGTTATCGCCGCTTGCTGCAGGCGACAGCGATTCTCGGCCGCAAGCTGATGCCTTATGCGCTTGAAGGCCATACGCTCGGCGTCATGCTGCCGACGTCGAATGCGGCGGCGATTACCTTGTTCGCGGTCATGTCGGCCGGCCGCGTCCCGGCTCTGATCAATTTCACCGCCGGAGCAGCCAATATCCTCGCCGCCTGCCGGGCGGCGCAGCTCGATACAATCGTGACCTCGCGCACTTTCGTCGAGAGGGGCCGGCTGGAAAACCTGATCGCGCAAGTGCAGGCGCAAGTTCGGATCGTTTATCTCGAAGACATTGGCAAGACCATTGGGATCGCGGACAAGCTGCGCGGCTTCTTCAGCTGGAAGAAGCCGCTGGTCGCGCGCAAGCCGGACGATTGGGCGGCGATATTGTTCACCTCCGGCTCGGAGGGATCGCCCAAAGGCGTCGTACTCTCCCACCGCAATATGCTGGCCAATGTGGCGCAGGCGGCGGCCCGTATCGATTTCGGGCGCGAGGACAAGCTGTTCAACGTGCTGCCGGTGTTCCATTCGTTTGGATTGACCGCCGGTACGGTGTTGCCGCTGGTCTCCGGCGTGCCGACCTATCTCTATCCGTCGCCGCTGCATTACCGCACCGTGCCGGAACTGGTTTATTGGACCTGCGCCACCGCGCTGTTCGGCACCGACACCTTCCTCAACGGCTATGCGCGCGTCGCCAATCCTTACGATTTTCGCTCGCTGCGTTACGTCCTCGCCGGCGCTGAGCCGGTGAAGCAGGCGACGCGCCAGATCTATCTGGAAAAATTCGGCCTGCGCATTCTTGAAGGCTACGGTGTCAC
>JBPYFG010000034.1:0-2612 GCA_051986365.1 Xanthobacteraceae bacterium | reverse complement strand
AACGCCGGACCGATCTTGCCGATCGAAGCCGTGCTGTAACCTTTGTCGCGCGCGAGTTTCAGGATCGTTGCTTCATCGAGGTAATTGCCGGCAAAATGCTCATCGACGTCGCCGAGCACGACATCGCTCTCCAGAAAAGGTGTGAGACTATTTCCCGCGCCGGGAACCTCGAAGCCCCCATAGATGGTGTTGGAAAAGTCGCCGGTGTCGCCGAGCATGTGTCCGGTCGCCATGCCGGATGCGTTGGCTGTAGTGAACGTCGGGAACAGCGCATGACTGTTGCGGAGGCTCACGCCTTGGCGCGCCATCGCCGCCATTGTCGGGGCGGTGTTGTCGTCGACCATGCGAAAGCGCAACCCGTCGGCAATGAACAACACAACATTGTGCGGGCGCGCGGTTTGTGTCTGCGCCAGAACCGGCGGAACCAACACTATTTGGGTTAAAGCTATCGGCAGCGTTGCGGCGGCAAGGAGAAGCGATCGGCGCATGGGCGGCTCCGTGCAAGAGCAAGGAATGCGCCGTTGTGGCGAGGGCGTATGACAGTCTTGTGACAGATGGATGCTCTTACCGCGACTTAGCGCTAAGCGCCACGGAGTGCTCAATATAAAGGGCGGCCCAAAACGAGGCCGCCCAGACTTAGAGCGCAACAGGTACGCAACACGTTTCACACAGCAACTACCACGCAACACCGCGGCAGGAGAACCAGCTACGGGCGGTTGGTCGCCGCCCGTAGCTGCAGATCAGTCAATTACTCGCCTTCGACGCCGATCGCGTAGGCGGTCTCGCCGTGCACCGCGTCGTCGCCGACCTTCAGTGTAGCTTCGTCCATGCGCAACGGCACGATGAAGCCGATCACTTTGAGAATGATGAAGGTGGCGATCGCGTTGTACGCGATGATGGAAGCGGCGCCCAATGCTTGCAGCCAGAGCTGCGACGGGTTGCCGTAGAGCAAGCCGGTGATGTTGACACCGGGAGCTTCCTTATCGGTGCCGATATACATCAGCATGTCGGGGTTCGCCAGGAGGCCGACCAGAAGCCCGCCAGTAAGGCCGGCTACGCCATGCGTGGAGAATACGCTGAGCGTGTCGTCCACCTTCATGAACAAGCTGGTCTTCTGCAGCTTGTTCATGCTGAGCCACGGAATGATGCCCGCGGCAATGCCGATGATGATTGCGCCCCAGCCGTCGACGTAACCGGCGGCCGGCGTGATCGCCACTAGGCCAGCGATCATCCCGTTGACGGCGCCGAGCACCGACGGCTTGCCGTAAGCCATCTTGTCCATAAGCGTCCAGACCAGAAGGCCGACCGCAGTCGCGGTGTTGGTGTTGAGCACCGCCGCGCCGGCATCGGCATTCGCGAAGTACGGGTCGCCGCCATTGAAGCCGTTCCAGCCGATCCAGAGGATTCCGGCTCCGACCAGCGTGATCAATAGGCTGTTCGGCGGGAAGTTGTCGCGATCCGCCTGAAGCCGCGGTCCGATCACCGCCGCGGCGACAAAGCCCGACGTTCCGGCGGCAAGATGGATGACATACCCGCCGGAGAAGTCTGCCACGCCTAAGCCGGCGAGCCAGCCGCCGCCCCAGATGCTGAACGCGCCGACGGTGTAGACCAGCGTCATCCACACCGGGCAAAAGATCATCCAGGCCGTGAAATTCATGCGGCCGAGCAGCGAACCGGCAAGAATGATGACCGTGATCGCGGCGAACACGAACTGGAAGTACATCAGGGTCGACATGGGGAAGGTGAGCGCCGGCATACCCGAGGCCGCTTCGGGCACGGTGGCTTGGCCGAGCGTGAACGCCGCTGATGTCGCTAAGCCAGGTGTGCCAAGAAAGCTTTGGCCGGCCACTGACAGCCATGCCGGTCCGAAGGCCATGTTGTAATCGAACAGAACCCAGACGACCAAAACCGACGCGAAGGCGTACATCGACATGAAGGCGGAATTGATCGCCCACTTCTTCTTGACGATGCCGCCATAAAGGACGGTCAGACCCGGAATGCTTTGCAGCCCGACGAACGTCGCCGCCGCCATCTGCCATGCATTGTTCCCCGTATCCAACCACTGTGGTGAGGGTGTGAGTGCCATGTGCCTTTCCCGCCTTTCCCCAAAAAGATGCCCTCAGTGCGCCGATGGCACACGGGCCGACGTTTGAGCGGTCGCAAAAAATATGCCAGTTAGTCGGTCGTTACCTGGTGCGATTTTGCCATCCGATGGCAGTGAATCGGGCGGTCGCTGACTAGAAACTTCGCAGCATGAACATAAAATGGGCAGACGCGACGGGAAGACTGAGGTGCTAGGTAGGCCATTGGCTGTGGCATTGGCGTGCCTTGGCTGGTCGGTTTTCTGGGCGAATGAGGGCGGGAGCCTCGCATACGCAGCCGAAAGCGCCATCACCTGCACCAATCCGGCCAGCGGCGCCCAGTGGCAAATTCGGGTCGATTACGCGCGCCGCACCGTGGACTCCTATCCGGCGAGTATCTCCGAGGCCAAAATTTCGTGGCATGACGCCTCCGACGGCGGCAATTACACGCTCGATCGCAAGTCCGGAAACCTCACTGTGGTCGTTGCCTCAAGCACCGGCGGCTATTTCCTCTATGATCGTTGCAAGCTG
>JBPYFG010000033.1:0-4644 GCA_051986365.1 Xanthobacteraceae bacterium | reverse complement strand
GATGCTGCGCGCGCGATCGATCGCGCTCAGCAAGCCGGTCGGCGGCGGCGCGAGTGGCGCCCATATGGCGTCGGTGTTCGAACGGCTGGGCATTGCCGCGGCAATCAAGGACAAGTCGATTTACGGCGCCGGCGGTCCCGCCGGACTCGTCGGTCTCATTGTCGCGCGCGGCGAAGCCGAGATCGGCATTCAGCAGATGGCCGAGCTGATGGCGGTGCCCGGGGTTGAAGTGGTCGGGCCACTCCCAGAGGCGCTGCAAAGCGTGACGCAATTCACCGCTTTCGTGCCGAGTGCCGCGAGAGCGCCCGACGGCGGCCGCGCTCTGATCGATTTTCTGCGCCGGCCCGCCGCCAAAACCGTGATCAAGGCCAAAGGCCTCGAGCCGAATTGAGAAAACGGAATTCCGGTTGAGCGTGCAGCTCATCCAAATAAAACCGGGCTCTTGCGGGCCCGGTTTAGTTCGCCGGCGTGGGGCGCCGACGACACATTCCAGAGGGGAACAACTGCTTGCAGGGGCTGCCAAACTTTAAGAGGAACCGGGCGAGCTCTTGCGTGCAGTACATATAACTATGCAGGCAGCGGGCGGTGCGCACAATCGGAGGCTGCACATGCCAGCCATGCAGCAGCAGTCGGAATATTCTGCGTCGGCCTACACACGCATCCTTTCCCTCCGCGATTCCGTGTGCGGCTGCTCGCGTGCGGCGAAGACATGTGCGTCGGAACTGGGCTGCGGATCGAAGCTGTTACTGGTGGCGAGCGGCCAATAATATTCGTAGACAACGTGCGCTTTGGGATTGGTCAGCAACTCGCCGGGCTTCAAAAATTTGTAGAGATTGGCGACCAGGCGGATCTCGTTGCCTGAAACTCTGCGTACGATGTGCTGCGGCTCGATTTCACGCGGATGGCCGAACCCAGCCGCGCCGGTCAGTTCGGCAAGCGCATGCAGCGTGTTGCGATGGAAATTGTAAACGCGCGTGGCCTTGTCCTCCGGCACCAGCGCGCGCTGCCGCCACGGATCTTGCGTGGTGACGCCGGTCGGGCAGCGGCCGGTATGGCACGACAGCGACTGGATACAGCCAAGCGCGAACATGAAACCGCGCGCGGCATTGCACCAATCGGCGCCAAGCGCCATGGTGCGCGCGATATCGAAAGCCGAAATGATCTTGCCGCTGGCGCCGAGACGAATCTCGTCGCGCAGGTTAAGTCCGGTGAGCGTGTTGTGCACCAACAGCAGCGCCTCTTGCAGCGGCGTGCCGATGTGACCGGTAAATTCCATCGGCGCGGCGCCGGTGCCGCCTTCGCCGCCATCGACCACGATGAAGTCCGGCCTGATGCCGGTCTCGAGCATCGCCTTGCAGATGCCAAAGAACTCCCAAGGGTGGCCGAGCGAGAATTTGAAGCCCACCGGCTTGCCGCCGGATAGCCTGCGCAACAACGAAATAAATTCGACCAGTTCCAGCGGCGTGGCGAACGCGGAATGCTGCGCCGGCGACAGGCAGTCCTTTCCGACCGGAATGCCGCGGGCCTCAGCAATCTCCGGCGTCACTTTCGCGCCGGGCAACACCCGCCATGGCCGGGCTTGGCGCCCTGCGAAAGCTTGATCTCGATCATCTTGACCTGCGGCTCGCGCGCTTGCAGCGCGAACCTCTGCTGATCGAAATTTCCGTCCGGCGTGCGGCAGCCGAAATAACCGCTGCCGATCTCCCAGATCAGATCGCCGCCGTATTCGCGGTGGTAGCGGCTGATCGAGCCTTCGCCGGTATCGTGGGCGAAATTGCCGAGCTTGGCGCCTTTGTTGAGCGCGCGCACCGCGTTGGCGGAGAGCGCGCCGAAGCTCATGGCCGAAATGTTGAACACCGAGCAGGAGTAAGGCTGTTTGCAGGCCCGCCCACCAATCTTCACGCGGAAATCAAAATCGTCGATCTCCACCGGACGCAGCGAATGGTTGATCCATTCGTAGCCGGGGAGGTACACGTTTTCGCCGGTGCCGAACGGCTGTCGGCTCTCGACGTTCTTGGCGCGCTGATAAACGAGCGAACGTTGCGCGCGCGAGAACGGCACCGCTTCGTTGTCGCCCTCGAGCAGATATTGACGGATCTCCGGGCGGATCACCTCGAAAAAGAAGCGGAAATGCGCGAGCAGCGGATAGTTGCGCAAGATCGCGTGGCGGGTCTGGACATAGTCGCGAATGCCGAGCAGGCCCAAGACGCCCGCCGCGCCGGCGAGAAACAGCCAGCGTGAATCAAACACGGCGGCCGTGCTTGCCAGCACAGTGACGGCGATTGCTCCGGCGGGGGCGTAATAGCGCGACGGTAAGAGATCAGCGACAGCCATCGGCATTTCCCGTCGCGCCAGGCGGCGACAAGCTCGCGCGTCAACATGATCGCACATAATTGAGCGCCGCGGCAAAGCGCGCCGCAGCGGACAACATCGCGCCGCGCCACAAGCGGTGCTCAGGTGAGGCGCATCAACGAGGGTGATACCGGTTTAGGGGCTTAAAAATTCCAACGCTGCGCGTTGGCGACCAGGAAGTCGCGGAAGGCCTGAACGCGGGCGACGTTCTTTAGCTCTTCCGGATAGACGAAATAGGCGTCAAGCGCGATGGCGTCGCCTTCGCCGAACAATTGCACCAGCCCGCCGTTTTCTTCGACCAGGTAGTCCGGCAGCATCGCGATGCCAAGGTTGCGCTGGCAGGCGCGCAGGATGCCAAGGATATTGTTGATCACGAGGTGCGGGATGCGCGGCCCTTTACCGTCGCGCGCCACCTCGATCAGCCAGCGAGCGCGTTGCAGATAGGGCGGAACATTGCCGCCGAGCACCAAGAGCCGATGGTTGTCGAGGTCCTCCAAATTCCGCGGCGTACCGAATCGCTTCAGATATTCGGGCGAGGCATAGACGTGGAAATGCACCGAAAACAGCTTGCGCTGAATAAGATCCGGCTGGGTCGGCTGGCGCAGCCGGATGGCGACGTCAGCCTCGCGCATCGCCAGATCGAGTTCCTCGTCAGTGGTGAGAAGCGTGATGTGAACTTCGGGATAAAGGTCGGCAAACTCGCCAAGCCGCGGCGTGAGCCAGTGAACGCCGATACCCGGCGTGGTCGTCACCCGCAGATCGCCGTTCGGCCGCTCGCGGCTGTCGGTGAGCTTGGCGCGCGCCGCTTCGAGCTTCATGAATACGTCGTGGGCGGTGCGATAGAGCAGTTCGCCCTGCTCGGTGAGGATCAGGCCGCGCGCGTGACGGTGAAACAGCGAGACCGTCAGCTCCTGTTCGAGCGCGCTGACTTGGCGCGACACCGCCGATTGCGACAGCCCAAGCTGCTCGCCGGCATGCGTGAAGCTGCCGGCTTCGGCCGCGGCGTGAAAGACTTTGAGCTTGTCCCAATCCATCTGCATGTTTCCTGCCAGACGCCCGATCGCGGAACTCACTCCGCCGCCAGCTCTGCCGGCATCCGCGGCTCGGCCTCGCCATGCGCCGCCAGAAACCGCTCTGCTTCGAGCGCCGCCATGCAACCGAGCCCGGCTGCCGTGACCGCCTGGCGATAAATCTCGTCGGTGACATCGCCGGCGGCGAACAGGCCCGGCACCGAAGTCGCCGTCGAATGCGGAGCGGTTTTGACGTAACCCGAAGGCTTCATCTCAACCTGGCCGACAACAAGCTCGGTCGCCGGCGAATGACCGATGGCGATGAAAATTCCGTCGACCGGCCGCTCGACGATTTCGCCGGTTTTGACGTTGCGCAGCACCGCGCCGGTCACCTTGAGCGGATTGTCAGAACCGCGCACGTCGTCGAGCACGGTATTCCAGAGCACCGAGATTTTCGGATTCTGATAAAGCCGTTCTTGCAGGATGCGCTCGGCGCGAAGGTGATCGCGGCGATGCACGAGCGTCACCTTGGACGCGAAATTAGTGAGAAACAGCGCCTCCTCGACGGCGGTATTGCCGCCGCCGATCACCAGAACGTTCTTGCCGCGATAGAAAAAACCGTCGCAAGTGGCGCAAGCGGAAACGCCATAGCCGCGAAATTTTTGTTCCGACGGCAAATCGAGCCAGCGCGCCTGCGCTCCGGTCGCCAGTATGAGCGTGTCGGCGAGATAGACGTCGCCGGACTCGCATTCGACCCGGAATGGCCGCCTGCCCAGATCAACTTTGTTGACGTGATCGGCAACGAGCTTGGTGCCGACATGCGCCGCTTGTTTCTGCATCTGCTCCATCAGCCACGGGCCCTGGATCACGTCGGCATAGCCCGGATAATTCTCGACGTCGGTCGTGATCGTGAGCTGCCCGCCAGGTGCCACGCCTTGGATAAGGATCGGGTCGAGCATGGCGCGCGCGGCATAGATCGCAGCCGTATAGCCGGCCGGGCCGGAGCCGATGATCACGACTTTGGCGCTGATGGCGTGCTTGGAACTGGGCAACGGCTTAACCCCGCGGGTTGCGGCAGACGAGGCACTCGATCTGCCTGATGCCCTTGGCGAAGTGGGCGTTGTGGAAGCTCGGCTGCCGCCTGGCGGCGTGGCAGCGCACCGGTCCTATCTAAGGATTCTCGGGAGCTATGCAAGATACGCAACCCCCAGCCGCACAAGGACCGGCCGATAGTCCCCAATATTCCCCGTGATCGTGGTTTCGCCCCAAAAAATCGTAATGG
>JBPYFG010000032.1:0-3262 GCA_051986365.1 Xanthobacteraceae bacterium | reverse complement strand
CCGTTTGCCCCTAGGTCTTGCCGCCGGTCAGCCAGACAGCGTCGGCGGAAAGCTCGGGCCAGCCGATGGCGCGGCTGGCGCGCGCCGCCGCTTCCGCTGCCGGCAGGTTCTTGTCCCATCGCGCCGCAGTGATGCGGCGGCCGGAAAAAGTTTTAGCTTCATCCGAAACAAGCCATGCCGTGGGCGGACCCATGATTTCCGGGCGGAGCATCTGGTCGCGTGGCCAGCCGGATTCGTCGGCAATCAGCGGCGTATCGGTCGGACCGCCCGGCACCAGCACATTCACTGTAATGCCGGAGCCGTCGAGCTCTTTGGCATAAACCGCCGACATCGATTCAAGCGCCGCCTTGGCCGCGCCATAAGGCAGCACGCGCAGCATCGTGACATAGCTCGTGGTGTTGTTGATGATGCGGCCGAAGCCGCGCTTCTTCATGTCCGGCACTGCGGCCCGCACCAGGATGAGCGGCGCGCGCACGAAGATCGCCATGAAGCCGTCCCAAATTTCGGGCGTGAGTTCTTCAATGCCTGGGGCGCGCGCTTCGGCATCGGGCCGCACGCTACTCATGCCGATGCCGGCATTATTGATGACCGCTTCGATTGTACCGTAATGCGTGCGCGCCGCGGCAACGGCGCGCTCGCAGCCTTCCTCATTGGCAAGATCGACGAGGATGGGATGAAGGCGATCCTTGGACTTCGCATGCCGGGCCGACAGCCGGTCGAGCGCCTTGGCATCGCGATCGACCGCGGCGACGCGATGGCCCGCAGCCAACAGCGCATCCGTCATCGCAACACCGATGCCGCCTGCTGCTCCGGTGAGAAAAACGACGCGGCTACCCGCCGATGTCATAATTGTCTCCGCCCCAAATCTAGTGGTCCGATTCTAACATTCGTATCCGGTTCGGCAGGCTCTCGCGCGAATGTTAGAATCAAAGGACCACCAGCAAATATCAGCCTTAGTGGAGCTTTGGATTTGACATTCGCTTTCACGAGTTCGCGGTCTAGTGTCCCGATTCCGAAGTTCGTAAGCATTTGCGGCGCGCTCGTACGAACTTCGGTACCGATAAGGACACCAGCAACTCTATCCTTGTAGTGCCGCTCTTGAACCCGAAGTTCGCATCGGAGCGTCCCGCAAAGTTGTGCGAACTTCGGGTTCGCGGCACTAGTGGTTAGCGAATGTCAAATCGGCTCCACTGCCGAAGCATATTGGCGGAACACGCCGATTGTCGAGTATGGTGGTTGCGGCCGAGGGAGGACGGATGTCCGGCTTGAAGATTTACGGCGTCGCCCGCACGCGCGCCTTCCGCGCCTTGTGGGTCGCTGAGGAGCTTGGCCTCGCTTACGAGCACCTGCCGATCGAGATCGGCGAGGCCGGCGCGCGCCGGCCGGAATTTTTAGCGCTCAATCCAAATGGCCGGCTGCCGCTCATCGTCGACGGCGATTTTGTGCTGACGGAGTCGCTCGCCATCACGCTCTATCTCGCCAAGAAATATGCACACGGCGCGCTTTATCCCGCGCGGCTGCAAGACGAGGCGCGGGCTTGGCAATCGAGCTTGTGGGCGATCGCCGAAGTCGACCGCGGCGTCAATATCTGGTCGCTGCATTCCGTGCGCCTGCCGCCGGAGGAACGCGACGCCGCCTTGCGCGACGAAGCGCTCGGGGTGCTCGCGGTGCCGTTCAAGGTGCTCGATGCGGCGCTGTCCGAAAATCCTTATCTGCTCGGGCCGGACTTCACCGTCGCCGATCTCAATGTGGCGGCCGTGATCAACCGCGCCATCGACATGGATTTGTCAACTTGGCCGCATCTGAAAAATTGGCTGGTGCGATTTCTCGAACGCCCAGCGGCGCGGCGCGCCTTGGCGCTTAAGACCAAGTCCGATGCGCAAACATCGGTCGAGACCATCCGCCGCATCGCCCGTATCAATCGGCTATGAGTGCGCGGCGATGAAAACGAGCTCGGTCCCCTTCAATCTCGGCCAGGCGCTCGGCGAAGCCGTAACGCTGCACCGGCAGGGACAGTTGCGCGAGGCGGAACGAATTTACGCGCGCGTGCTCAAGGCCGCGCCCGATCATTTCGACGCGCTCAATCTTCTCGGCGGGGTCAAGATCCAGCAGGGCCAATTCGGCGAAGCCCAGCGGCTGTTTGCCGCCGCGATCAAGGCCAATCCGCGGATCGCGGTGGCCTGGTGCAATCTCGGTCAGGCGGAATACGCGCTTAAGCGTCCGGCCGACGCGCTGCAATCATTCGACAAGGCGCGCGCGCTTGCGCCCGAAGACGTCGATATTCTTTATCAGCACGCCAACGCGCTCTTGGCGCTTGATCGGCCGCGCGAGGCGCTCGCCGAGCTGAAGGCCGTGCTCGCCCGCAAGCCGCAGCATTTCGAGGCGCGCCTCAGTAGCGGGCTCGCCCAAGCCAAGCTCGAAAATCTTGAGCGCGCGCTGGCCGATTTCGATGCGGCACTGGGGCTCGTGCCGCAGCATCCAGTGGCGCATTTCAACCGCGGCGTCGTCTTGATCAAGCTTCGCCGCTATGCCGAGGCGGTCGCCGCCAACGAGCGCGCTATTGCGGCGGCGCCCGACTACGTCGCGGCTTGGCTCAATCGCGGCATGGCGCTGGCGCAGTTGCGGCAATTCGACGAGGCCATCGCCAGCTACGGCGAAGTGCTCGCGCGGCGCAAAGACAATGCCGATGCGCACTTCAACCGGGCACTGGCGCTACTCACGATCGGCGATTATCGCCGCGGCTTTGAGGACTACGAATGGCGCTGGCGCCGTGGCGGCATCCCGGCGCAGAAGAGCCGCAGCCGGCGCTTGTGGCTCGGCGAATTTCCACTACACGGCAAAACGATCCTGCTCCACGCCGAGCAGGGACTTGGCGACACAATCCAGTTCGCGCGCTACGCGCCGCTTGTCGCCGCGCAAGGCGCCAAGGTCGTGCTCGAAGTGCAGCCGGAACTAAAATCGCTATTGTCGCGGCTCGACGGCGTCATGGCGGTCGTGGCGCGCGGCGAAGCGCCGCCGCCCTTCGACGTGCATTGCCCGCTCGGCTCGCTGCCGCTGGCGCACAAAACCGATTTGCCGGTCGTGCCGGCGCAAGTTCCCTACCTGTCCGCCGACCAAGCGCACCTCAGTAAATGGTCGCCACGGATCGAAAAACTGCCGTCGCCGCGCATCGCGCTCGCCTGGGCTGGCAATCCAGCGCACGACAACGACCGCAATCGCTCGGTTGCGCTGTCGGCATTGGCGCCGTTATTCGCGGTGCCGG
>JBPYFG010000031.1:0-4672 GCA_051986365.1 Xanthobacteraceae bacterium | reverse complement strand
TCTCTGACCTGGCTACTAGTCATCGCTCAGGCCGAACATCGGGACGTTGTCAATTCTCATGACCCGAGTCACTATTCTCGCGGCTTACAGGAGACCTCTCGTGTTAAGGTGTTTACCGGCGCACTGTTCCGGAGCGCAACTGGGAGGCATCGCAGCGCTACAAGCTCCGACTGAGGCGCGAAAATGACAAAAGCACTTGCCGCACCTCTTAGTCACGTTGCTGTGCACAGCATCGCGATATGTGTTGCGATGAGCCTCGTCGCTTGCGGGGAGAATAATCAATACGCCGCACCACCACCCCCGAAGGTCACGGTCACAACGCCCATTGAGCGTCAGATTCCGCGCTATTTCGAGGCTACAGGCAACACGGCGGCCGTCAACTCGGTCGATCTGGTTGCGCGCGTGCAAGGTTTTGTTCAGGCGATTAGTTACACTGACGGCGATTTTGTGAAGAAAGGCACTTCGCTCTTCACCATCGAGCCGCAACCCTACAAACTGAAAGTTGACGCAGCAAAAGCATCCGTCGTCAGCGCGCAGGCGACTCTGACGCAAGCGGAGGCCGAGTATCAGCGCCAGGCTGCCCTCGTCGGCAAACAAGTTGCGACTCAAGCCAATTACGACAAAGCTCTGGCGCAGCGCGATTCGGGACGAGCCGACCTGCAGTCGGCGCAAGCCAACGAGCAGCAGGCTGAGATCAATCTCGGCTATACCGACGTGACCGCTCCGTTTGATGGCGTCGTTTCCGCGCGTCAAGTATCGATCGGCCAACTTGTAGGTTCCAGTTCACCGCCCACGGTGCTTGCGACTATCGTCCAGCTCGATCCGATTTGGGTGAATTTCAATGCGAGTGAGCGCGATGTGCTCCAGGTGCGTGCCGCTCTGGCAAGCCGCGGCGAAACAACCGCCTCGCTTATCGGTATTCCGGTCGAGGTCGGACTGCAGAACGAAGACGGCTATCCGCATACAGGAAAGCTCGACTATGTCGCGCCGACCGTGAATGCGTCGACGGGAACCCTCGCCGCACGCGCTAGTCTCGAAAATGCCGATCGGGCTCTCTTACCCGGTTACTTCGTGCGCGTACGGATTGCCTCGCGGCAGCAACAGCAGATGCTGCTCGTGCCGAACGTCGCGCTCGGCAGCGATCAAGGCGGCTCCTACGTTCTCGTCGTGAACCACGACAACGTCGTCGAGCAGCGCAAGGTCGACATCGGGCAGGTCGTCGGCGATCTGCGTGTGATCGAAAGCGGGCTTGACAAGGGCGACCGCGTGATCGTCGGCGGCATCATGCGAGCGATCCCGGGAGAGAAAGTGGACGCCGAGCAGCGCTCGGCAGCCAATTAGCGCGTCACGGAAATGATTTCCAAGTTCTTCATCGAGCGGCCGGTTCTTGCCAACGTCATCGCCATTCTGATGATCGTTATCGGCGCGGTAGCGCTTTATGGCCTGCCGGTCGCGCAATATCCCAACGTGGTGCCGCCGACGGTGCAGGTGACCACGCGCTATCCCGGCGCCAGCGCGCGCACGCTCATGGATACCGTAGCGCTGCCGATCGAGCAGCAGGTCAACGGCGTCGAGAACATGATCTACATGCAATCGACCAGCGCCAGCGACGGCAGCTATACGCTTACCGTCACCTTCAACATCGGCACCGATCTCGATGCGGCGCAGGTCCTGGTGCAGAACCGGGTGGCGAGCGCATTGGCGTCCTTGCCGCAGCCGGTGCAGGCGCAGGGCGTTACTGTGCAGAAGCGGTCGACCGCGATCCTGTTGTTCGTCACCTTGGCGTCGCCGGATGGGCGCTACGACAGCCTCTACCTCGCCAATTATGCGACCATCAATTTGAAAGACGAACTGGCGCGGCTGCCGGGTGTCGGCAACGTCAACGTGTTCGGCGCCGGTCAATATTCGATGCGGATCTGGCTCGATCCGGAAAAGCTGAAAGCGCGCAACCTCAACGCCCAGGACGTCGTTCAGTCATTGCAGCAGCAGAGCCAGGAGGTGGCGGCCGGGCAAGTGGGCATGCCGCCGACGCCGGCCGGTGTCGATTTTCAGCTCACCATCCAATTGCAGGGTCGACTTGAGGACGTCAGCCAATACCAGGACGTCATCGTGAAGACCGGCGACAATGGCGAGATCACCCGCCTGCGTGACGTCGGCCGGGTCGAGCTCGGTGCGCAGACTTACAGTCAATATTTCTCGCTCGACGGCAAGCAAGCTGCGGGAATCGCCGTCTACCAGTCGCCCGGCGCCAATGCGCTGGACGTCGAGAAGGCGGTCAAAGCCAAGATGGAGGAGTTGGCGCGCGCTTTCCCGCAAGGGCTCGTTTATTTGGTCCCGTTCGACACCACTGTATTTGTAAACACCTCGATTCACGAAGTCTATAAGACCCTTATCGAGGCAGCGGTGCTGGTTTTGATTGTTATTTTGGTCTTTCTGCAGGACTGGCGCGCGATGCTGATCCCGGCGACCACGGTGCCCGTCACCATCGTGGGCGCGTTCGCCCTGATGTGGGGACTCGGCTTCACAGTTAACTTTTCGACGCTATTTGCCATCGTGCTGGCGATCGGCATCGTCGTCGACGACGCCATCATTGTCGTCGAGGGCGCCGCCCACAACATCGAGAAGGGCATGAGCGGGCATGACGCGGCAATCCGCGCCATGCAGGAGCTGCTGGGCCCGATCATCGGCATCACGCTGGTTCTCATGGCGGTCTTTCTGCCCGCTTCATTCCTGCCCGGATTGACCGGCCGCATGTATGCGCAATTTGCGCTGGTGATTGCGGCAACCGCGCTGTTGTCGGCGATCAATGCCGTGACGCTCAAGCCGACCCAATCGGCGCTGTGGCTGCGGCCGGCGGTTGCACCGGAGAGGCGCAACGCATTCTATCGCGCCTTCAATGCCGGCTATGGCCGGCTCGAACGCGGCTATGCCAAATTGATCCACTACATGGTGACGCATGCCAGCGTGATGACGCTCGTCGTGTTGGCGATTATCGGCTTGGCGTTCTGGGGCTTGGCGCGCGTGCCGACGGGCTTTTTGCCGATCGAGGACCAGGGTTATGTGCTGGTGGCCGTGCAGCTCCCAGACGGTGCGGCGCTCGCTCGCACCCAGGCGGCGCTTGACCAGGTCTCGACGATTGCGCGGAAGGATCCAAGTGTCGCGCAAGTGATCAGCATCGCTGGGGTCTCCGTTCTGGACAACAACGCCGCGTTAGCGAATGCCGGCGTCGCCTATGTGGTGCTCAAGGATTGGAGCGTGCGCGACGATCTACGGACGGTGTTTGCTCGTCTTACGCCGGCGCTTGATGCTGTCGATGCTCGCGTCGCAGTGCTGCCGCCACCGCCGATCCAGGGTGTGGGTAATGCCGGCGGTTTCACCCTGCAGGTCGAATTGCGCGATGGCAGCACGGACTTTACCAAGCTGCAAAACGTGACTAACACGATCGTCGAAAATGCACAGGCGCAGAGCGCACTGCAGCGCGTATCAACCTCGTTTCGCGCCCTCGCGCCGCAGTTCCGGATCGACATCGATCGCGTGAAAGCGCAGACGCTGCATGTGTCCATCGACCAGGTATTTTCCACGCTCACGACTTATCTCGGCTCCGATTACGTTTCCCAATTCAACAAATTCGGCCGCGTGTTTCAGGTCTATGCTCAGGCCGATGCACGATTCAGACTGCGGCCGCGCGACATCGAGAATCTCTCGGTCCGCAATCAGCAGGGCGACATGATTCCTCTGGGAACAATCATCTCGATTGAGCCCGTTGTCGGCGTGCCGTTGATCAGCCTGTACAATCTATATCCTTCGTCGAGCATAATCGGACTGCCCGCGACGGGATTCAGCTCCGGAGAAGCGATCCATCTCATGGAAGCGGACGCGGCGCGCACGCTGCCACCAGGCATGGGCAGCGAATGGACCGCGATGTCCTATCAGGAGAGGCTGGTCGGCAATCAGATGTATTTCGTGTTCGCAATGGCATTGCTGCTGATTTACCTGGTGCTCGCCGGGCAATACGAGAGCTGGTACGCGCCTCTCGCCGTCATCCTTTCGGTTCCACTGGCGCTCACCGGTCCGGTGCTGGTGCTCCAGGCGCTGCAGATCGATAATAATCTGTACACGCAGATCGGCATCGTCCTGCTCATCGCGCTGTCGGCCAAGAATGCGATTCTGATTGTCGAAGTTGCGCGCGAACGCCGGGTGCAGGATGGCAAGTCGTTGGCCGACGCCGCGGTTGATGCCGCGATTGCGCGGCTACGACCGATTCTAATGACTTCATTCGCCTTTATCCTCGGGGTCGTACCGCTTGTGATCGCCAGCGGCGCCGGCGCCAGCGCCCGCAAATCAATCGGCATCACCGTGTTCAGCGGCATGATCGCCTCAACGTGTCTCGCGATTCTGTTCGTGCCGTCGCTGTTTGTCTTCGTGCAGCGGATCGAGGAATGGCGCCAAGCCCGCAAGCGCCCGGCTGCGCTGGAGTCGAAATAGCTAACCATTTTGTGGTTCGCAGGCGCGCCGATGCTGGCCCTCTAGGGGACGCTAAAGTGCCAATCACCGCAGCGGGGAGAACGCAGCCGGCAAATAGATGTCGGCCTGTTGTGACAACAAATGACCAGGTCCGCCCGGCGGCGGCCAGACGCCATCGGCGACAGCCTTGTCACGCAGCCGCGCGCGC
>JBPYFG010000030.1:0-4013 GCA_051986365.1 Xanthobacteraceae bacterium | reverse complement strand
AGGCTTGCAGTGGCGACGTCGCCGTGTTCATCGCACAGATCGTGCGTCTCGCGCATGCGCGCTACCAGCTGCTTATTGTCCTCACGCAATTCGGCGAGCATGTCCATTGGTGTCACAAAATCCGCATCGTTGTCGGCGACGCGTTGCAAACGAGTGATGTGGCCGATCGACCGCAGCGTAGTGCCGCCGATTTTGCGTACCCGCTCGGCAATGGCATCGGTGGTCGCAAAAATCTGCTCGCCCTGCTCGTCCAACAGCAGGTGGTAATCCCGGAAGTGCGGGCCGGACACGTGCCAGTGAAAGTTCTTAGTCTTCAGGTACAGTCCGAACATATCGGCAAGCAGAATATTGAGCGCGCCGGCGAGGTCACGCATCGCATTCGACTCGAGGTCCGTCGGCGTTGCCAGCGGAGCCGTTCGCAGCACTTTGGCTTCCTGAGCAGTCATTCGCGCTCTCCTTCAAGACACACCTTGAACACCATCGTTATCCCGACCGTCAGCGCGCGGTCCTTAGCGAAACGAATTTGCGCAGTCGCGTCGCCGCGCTGCCGCTTCAGCTTCGGCCAGCCTCCGCTGGCTCTTATCCCGATTGGCTTCGGGCCTTTCAGATGTGTTCGATTTGAACCGTGCTTTAGGGAACGCTGCGGCTTGAGTTCCAGTTCCGCTCAAGCCCGAGAGATTCTCACTTCGCTGCATAAGCTTTTGAATTTGCAAGGCTCGAGCGGCCTCGGACGCCGACGGGCGCCGGGCCGAGAAGGCTCCTTGGGCTCGTCAGCCGATCGGTTTGAGCCGCTTCGCGTATTGCTTGAAGCGCCGTACGTAAATGTCCGCGTCCACGGCAATCCCCTTAACCGCGGTCTCATCAAGGGTTCGCACCGCGCGGGCCGGGGCACCGACGATCAGCGATCGTTCGGGAAAGCTTTTGCCTTCGGTGATCAACGCGCCGGCGCCGACCAGGCAATTGTCTCCAATACGCGCGCCATTGAGCAGAATTGCACCCATACCAATCAAGCTGTTGGCGCCGATTGTACAGCCATGCAGGATGACATTGTGGCCGATCACACAATCCGGTCCGATCGTCATTGGGAAGCCGGGATCGGTATGCAAAGTAGCGTTGTCCTGAATCTGCGAGCGCTCGCCGAGTTCGATCCATTCGTTGTCGCCGCGCAAGACCGCGCCAAACCAGACGCTGGCCTCGCGCCTGAGCCGCACTTTGCCGATCAGTGACGCCGTCGGCGCGACCCAATAGTCGCCCTCCTCCGGCAATTCCGGACGCATTCCGTCGAGTTCATAGATCATCGCTGTCCCGCCTTGACGATCCGATCTGGCAAGATCGGAAATTGCCGGCGCGCCGGCAAGCGGTTTCCCGGCGCCGCCAGCCGCCACCGTTGCAGCGAACGGCAGGCCCCGCTAGGAGATGGCGGGGGCGCAACGACAATTCACGCGTTTTGGCAGCAGTTTTTGGCAGGAGTTTTGCCGATGGTCTTGCGGATATGCGCTTGCATTTTTGCCACCGTCCTCGCGCTTGCGGCCGGGCCGTTGCAGGCGCGGCCGATCCATATCGTGGCCATCGGCGCCAGCAACACCACAGGCTTCGGCGTCGGCGAGCAGAACGCCTATCCAGCTGTGCTGGAGCGGCTCTTACGCCACAAGGGCATCGATGCGCAGGTCACCAATGCCGGCGTGAATGGCGATGTTACCACCGGCATGCGCAATCGCCTTGACGCCGCCGTGCCCAAGGGCACCGACATCGTCATTCTGCAGCCGGGCGGCAATGACCTGCGCTTTTTCGGTTCCAAACAAGTGCGCAGCGCCAATATCGCGGCTATGGTGCAGCGCCTGCACGCGCGCGGCATCCGCGTCATTGTCTATGATCCGGATCCGGTGCCGCGTGACTTTTATCAATGGGACGGCATCCACTTTAACGCCGCCGCACATGCCAAAATTGCGGCCACGCTTGCCGCGCAAATCGCTACGACGACAAAGGCGGCACCAGCTGCGGAAACTTCAGCGCCGTCACCGGGATCTCCGTCAACCGCAGAGCGGCCGGTCCCCACGCCGTCAAGCGCCGCGCCCGCACCCGCCAAGCCTTAGCAATCAAGCAAGGCGTGCAATACTGCTTGCCGTGATTCGTTTCGAACCGGCAGCAGCATGACTGCGCATGCTCTTCCTCGAACCAAGATTCGTCGCGGCAAGGCCGTGCTCACCGGGCCTTTTCTACTTCTGGTGCTGATTGTCGCAGCAACGGTCGCTTGCGTTTCCTATCTGTTGTGGCCGACCTGGCCAAGCGATCCGCCAGCCCTCGACGTGCCGGCTCTACCGGTCACCGTTGGCGGCGTGCTGTTCGAGGTGCCGCCCGCGGCGATCCGGACCAAGCTGCAGCGCCACGCCGGGCAGCACGAACGCATCGATCTCGCTTTCTCATGGCCGGAATTGTCGCCGCCGCCGAACGATCGCCGCTTGCGCGACAATCGTCCAATCGACGAGGACAACGCGGCGGCGGCGCTGGCCGAAGCTGAAAACAACCGGCTGTTCGTGACAATCGTAAGCTTGGCTGGAGTGCTGCCGCCGCTCGAGCGGCTGCGTACGATCTATCCGCGCTATGTCGCCGCGCAAGCAGCAGCGGGCCCGGACGGGCTTGCCGTTCTGCCGTTTCGCAGCGCCACGCCTTATGACAGCGAAGACCTCGTCTATGCCGCGAACAATCCCGAAGAGTTTCTCGCCCGCTGCACGCGTGCGGCCGGTGCGGTTCCGGGCACCTGCATCAGCGAGCGCGCGCTCGATGGCGCGCAGATCAGCATCCGTTTTCCGCGCGGCTGGCTGAGCGATTGGCGCAATGTTGCAGCGGGTTTGGACCGGCTGGTGGCGCAACTGCACCCGGACAGAAGGTAGGATACTATTCCAGATCGGCGCCGAGAATGGCCATCTGGAAATTGTAGGAGCGCTCGTCGTCCTCGTCGTCGACAAATAAGACGCCGATGAACTCCTCACCGACATACACTTCGGCGGAATCCTCTTTCTTCGGCCGCGGCACCACGCGGATGCGAGCATTGCCGAACAGCTTTTTCAAATAAGCGTCAAGCTTACGAACTTCCTGGACGTCCACCGCCTATCTCCGCAATTGTGATGAAAAGCTCATCGCGAGCTTCGAAAGTTGAACTGATGATATCTGATCGTCGCCGCTCGCCGCCGCTCCACAACGTGAAAAGCCGCGGCAGCGATAACCTCTCATAGCTCGTCCTGAAACATCTGGTCCATCGAACGCGCTGGCTCGGGACAGCCGGCCACGCCGATCACCCTGGCCGGCACGCCCGCCACCGTGACATTGTTCGGCACCGGCTTGATGACGACCGAGCCGGCGGCGATGCGGGCGCAATGGCCCACTTCGATATTGCCGAGAATTTTGGCCCCGGCGCCGATCATGACGCCATAGCGGATTTTCGGATGGCGGTCGCCCGCTTCCTTGCCGGTGCCGCCGAGCGTCACATCGTGCAGCATGGAAACGTCGTCGTCGATCACGGCGGTCTCGCCGACCACAAGCCCGGTAGCGTGGTCGAGGAAAATACCGCGGCCGATCTTGGCCGCGGGATGGATGTCGCATTGAAACACCGCCGATGCGCGGCTTTGCAGATAGAGCGCGAAATCGCGGCGGCCCTTGGCCCACAGCCAATGCGCCAGGCGATAGGTCTGAATGGCGTGAAAGCCTTTGTAGTAGAGCACCGGCTCGATCAGACGACGGGTGGCGGGATCGCGATCGGCTGTCGCCATGATGTCGGCGCGGAAGGCCTCGCCGATCGCCGGAACATCCTCGAGCGCATCGGAATAGGCTTGGCGGATTAACTCGCCGGACAATGTCGGATGATCGATCTGTCCGGCCAATCGATAGGCAATCGCGGACTCAAGCGTGTCGTGGTGCAGGACGGTGGAATAGATGAAGGCGGCGAGCTCCGGCTCGCGCCGCACGATGTCTTCGGCTTCGCGGCGAATGCGCGCCCACACAGGATCGAGCTTGTC
>JBPYFG010000029.1:0-2031 GCA_051986365.1 Xanthobacteraceae bacterium | reverse complement strand
CCCAACTCAGTCGGCACACTATCTGAAATCCTTGGCGCAGCCAGAAAGGAGTTTTCCTTCGCCAAGCAATCGGATCAGGACTGGGTCTTCGGCAAGACCGCGCAGCTCCTCTATCCCTGCCTTGCGAGGTGACACGCGCGCCGACTTGCCCCTGCATGCTAAAGCGAAATGGGATTACGTTGAATCGCCATTTCGCTTTAGGTCGTTATCGAGCATGATCTTTTCCGACTGGTTTCGCCCGCCGGACCATTGACCGCGAGGATAGGCCGTTGGCAGGGCTTCGCGCAGGCGGGAAACTGGTATCCACCCTCGGATCAAGTCCTAGGGTATGCTTTTCGGCATCACGCTCTAATGCCTCGGCTCGGGCGGCGATCCGCGCGTGCGCTTCTCCGCCTCATCTTGCTGCGCCGCCGCTTCGATCCAAGTGCGGGCAAGATCGAGGCATGCCAAACGGTCCACCTCGGTCTTGGCCTCATTCGCCAAGCGGTAGCACTCTTCGGCCATTTTGAAATAATCGTTGGCGCTGGGCATCGGATGCCTCTCGATCGCCGTACGTAATCGCGAGTTTACCGCCTTGGCAAAGCGCTGGCGATAGTCCCCGCGGACGAACACGCCGTTTTGAACGGCTCTGGCATGATCCGGAAAAGTGGATACCGGTTTTCCGAAAAGATCATGCTCAAACAAAAAGCTAAAGCGAAATAGTGGCTCAACTTGAAATCATTTCACTTTAGCGCGCCAAGGCCGCCTGAAGCACCAAGCCTGCAAACAAAATCAATCCGGCATCGCGGTCAGATTTGAAAACAGCGAGGCAATTGTCGGGATCGGCAATATCGAGCCGCACAATTTGCCAAGAAAGATGCGCGGCGAAAGCGAAGAGCCCCAGCGCGAAGACCAATCCGCCACCGGCGGCAAAGCCGGCGGCGCCGATGAGAACGACGGCGGCGGCGTAAAACAGTGCGAGCATCGGCTTGGTGCGCGGTCCGAACAACAATGCCGTGGATTTGATCCCGATCAGCGCGTCGTCTTCGCGATCCTGATGGGCGTAGATCGTGTCGTAGCCGATCACCCAAGCGATCGATCCGGCATAGAGCAAGAGCGCCGGAATATCGAGCCGGCCAAACATGCCGGCCCAGCCCATCAGCGCGCCCCAGGAGAAAGCCAGGCCAAGGACGATCTGCGGCCAATAGGTGATCCGCTTCATAAACGGATAGATCGCGACGATCGCCAGCGAGGCGATGCCAAGCGCGACGGTAAATGTGTTGAACGCAAGCAGCACCGCAAGTCCGACAAGCGACTGTGCGATCAAAAACGCCGCGGCTTGGGTGACGCTGACCTGACCGGATGGGATGGGCCGCGACCGGGTACGCTCGACGGCCTGGTCGAGATCGCGGTCGACGATATCGTTCCAGGTGCAGCCCGCGCCGCGCATGGCAAAGGCGCCGACGAAGAATAGCGCGATGTGCCACAGATTCGGCAGGCGCCAACCGGCGGCAATAGCGGCCAGCGCCGACGACCACCAGCAGGGCAGCAGCAAGAGCCAGGACCCGATCGGGCGATCGAGCCGCGCCAGCCGCAGATAGGGCCGTGACCAGGACGGGGCGAGGCCGTCGACCCAGTTGCCGGTCGCATCCGCAACTCGACCGGCCGCCTCCTTCATCGCGCCAGCGGATTTCCGGTTAGCGTGTCGAACGTGCCACGGCCGGTTTTGGTGTTCTTGTCGGTGTCCACACTCGGCGCTTTTATGGCATCGCTCAGCGACGGCGCCTTCGGACGCGGCCCTTCTTCGCTGCAGGCCGCAGTGCGGAATTTTATCGACTTTTCGTGATTGGCCTTGGACACCTTGAGGGCTTCATCGGGGACGCCGCACCAGACCTTGTTGGTTTCCAGGAATTTGACCACGTTGGTTTCAGCGGCGACGAAGTTTGTCATTAGCGTGCAGAGTTCCTTGCGGTCGGCCTTGGCTTTCATCGCCGCGGTGACCAAGGCGCTGCGCTTCTGCGCTTCGGCCGCGAGGTTGGAGAAGTCGCTGCA
>JBPYFG010000028.1:0-2664 GCA_051986365.1 Xanthobacteraceae bacterium | reverse complement strand
GGCAACCGCCAACAACACGCGCCGCAACCAGACGCCAGATGCGGCTGAGACGGCCGTGCTCGCCGCCGTCGGCGTCAAACCGGAGGAATTCAGCGACACCCTCGCCTCGTGCGATTTCTTCGACGGGGACATCGTAACCGGTCAAACCGGCACACTGGAAGTGGTCACAACGGCGCTCAGTAATGTGCGCTTTGGGTCATAAGCGGACATGAATGTCTGCTTTGCCCCCGAAAGCAGACATTCATCGGCGCGGCTGTGATGTCCGCATTGTGCCAATTCCAGACATTCAGCCGCGAAACGTGGCTGTGTCTTGCAGGACCATATCGGCGCCCTTTTCCCCGATCATCACGGCGGCCGCATTGGTATTGCCGGAGACAATGGTGGGCATGATAGAGGCGTCGATCACGCGCAGGCCGTCGAAACCACGTACGCGCAGCCGTTCATCTACAACCGCGCCTGGATCGGATCCCATACGGCAGGTGCTGGTCGGATGGTAGACCGTCGTCCCAGAATCGCGCGCGAAAGCCAATAAATCCATGTCACTTGAGCAATTCGGTCCCGGCGCGCGCTCCTCGGCGATAAAGCGGCGCAGCGCCGGCTGCTTCATGACCTGGCGCATCAGGGTTACCCCGGCGACAACAGTGTCTCGGTCGTGAGGACTGGAAAGGTAGCGCGGCTGGATCGCTGGCGGCACGTTCGGATCCTTGGATCTTATATGTACGAAGCCGCGGCTCTCCGGGCGCAATTGGCAGACCGAAGTCATGAATCCTGAGAACGGATGCAGCGCGGCGCCGGCCGTGTCGGCGCTGAATATCAGAACGTGGATTTGGACGTCGGGGGTCATGAGGTCAGGCCGGGTGCGCAAGAAGGCTCCGGCATAGCCTGCGCCGATGGTTAACAGCCCCTTTCGGGACAATACGTAGCGCAGCCCGGCACTGTAGCGCTGGCGCCAGCGATTGATCACGTCGTTCATCGTGATCGGTTCAGTACAGCGGTATTGCATGCGGACCTGATAGTGGTCCTGAAGGTCGCTACCTACGCCCGGGATGTCGGCAATCACCTCGATACCATGCGCGCGAAGCAATTCCCCTGGTCCGAGCCCGGAGAGTTGAAGGAGTTGCGGTGAATTGAACGTTCCGCCGGCAACGATGACTTCCGCGTCCGCACATGCGATGCGGGTCGTTCCGCCCTGGCGATATTCGACCCCGATCGCCCGTCGTTCCGAAAACAGGACGCGCGTTGCCAGTGCGTCGCACCTGATCGCCAGATTGGGCCGGCGACGCGCTTGCCGCAAGTATCCGACGGCCGTCGAGCAACGGCGTCCGTTGCGCGCCGTGAGCTGGAAATACCCTGCGCCTTCCTGCTGCGGCCCGTTGAAATCGTCGTTGCGCGGGAAGCCCGCCTGTTCGGCGGCTTCGATGAATGCCTCGCACAGCGGGTGCGGCTCGCACACGTCGGAAACCGCAAGCGGCCCGCCCGCTCCATGCAACGCATCCGCGCCGCGCTCTTGGTCCTCGGCGCGACGAAAATAGGGCAGCACGTCGTCGAACGCCCAGCCGGTATTGCCGAGTTGCCGCCAGTGGTCAAAATCCGCCGGTTGGCCGCGGACGTAAAGCAAACCGTTGATCGAACTCGATCCACCGAGAACTTTCCCACGCGGTTGAATGATTTTACGGTTGTTGAGTTCGCCTTCCTGTTCCGTAGTGTAGAGCCAGTTGACCTTGGCGTTGCTGAACAGCTTGCCGTAGCCGAGCGGAATGTGAATCCAGATATTGCGGTCAGTTCCTCCGGCTTCCAACAGGAGCACGCGATAACGGCCCGAAGCGGTGAGACGATTGGCAAGCACGCACCCGGCCGAGCCGGCCCCAACGACGATATAGTTAAAGGATTCGGTATTCGGGATCGGTGTCATGCTAGGTGACCTTTCGACGAGAATACCCGAATATCGGCTCAGTTCATGAAGTGCTGCGTTCGGCGTTCCCGACTTGCGTTAAGCTTGGCGGGACAATGTCCGCTTAAGGGTCAAAGGCGGGAGAACTCAAGCAATATGTCCGGCACCGATTAATGTTCACGACATCCACATCTGCGCAAGCGATGCCCACTGAGGGAAGGAGGAGAAAATGGCTACAAATGGCGGGTTTCCTGCCTTTCTTGCTGGCGTCCGTGTTCTGGACTTGACCCAGTTCGAGGCCGGCCCATCGTGCACGGAGGCGCTCGCCTGGCTCGGTGCAGAGGTCGTCAAGGTCGAAAACCCGCAGGGCGGCGAAGCGGGCCGCTCCTTGTTGGGCCGACAGGCCGGCCCGAGCCAGAACCAGGACTCCTGGTATTTCCTGTTGTTCAACGCCAACAAGAAATCGATCACCGTCAACCTTAAATCCGAGCATGGGCTCGATCTCGTCAAGAACATGGCGAAACGCGCCGATGTCATGGTGGAGAATTTCGCGCCCGGCGCCATTGAGCGGCTGGGGCTCGGCTACGACGTGGTGCACGCCGTCAATCCGAGCATCGTCTACGCGCAGGTGAAGGGCTTCGGCACGGGCGGACCCTACGAGAACAACCTCGCCTTCGACATGATCGCGCAAGCGACCGGCGGCGTCATGAGCATTACCGGGGAGCCCGACGGGCCGCCGCTAAAGCCCGGCGCGACGCTCGGCGATACCGGGA
>JBPYFG010000027.1:0-7112 GCA_051986365.1 Xanthobacteraceae bacterium | reverse complement strand
CCGCCTGCCCATTTTCGCCACAATCTGACCATGCTCGAATTCGATAGTTCCCGCCTCGGGATGGGGAATGATGCGGGGTCGAGCAAGCTCGGCGTGGGGACGGTTTGCGCCGGTTGCGGCTTCCGCTACCCTTTGTTTTTCCTTGGCAAATTGCGCCAACAACAGTCATATCGATCCGCGCTATGGGGTCGAGCCGAGCGCCCGCTTGGTCGAACCCGGAGCGCCTGTGCCCAAAGGCGGCGGCGTCTATCGGGTGGGTTCGCCCTACATTGTGGCTGGCCGGGTCTATGTCCCCCAGGACAATCCCCATTATCGAGCCGACGGCGTGGCATCATGGTACGGCTCGGATTTTCATGGCCGCTCCACGGCAAACGGCGAAATTTTCGATGCCGAAGCTATTACCGCAGCGCATCCGACGCTGCCGCTGCCGAGCTATGTGCGGGTGACGAATTTGAGCAATGGCCGCTCGCTGATCGTGCGCGTCAATGACCGGGGGCCCTATTCCGGCGACCGGATCGTCGATGTTTCAAAGCGGGCAGCCTACCTATTGGGGTTCACGGTGAGCGGAACGGCTTGGGTGCGGGTGGAATATGTCGGCCCAGCTCCGATCGAGGGCTCGGATGATCGGGTGCTTGAGACAACCTTGCGCCGGGATGAGCCGGCTCCCGTGCCGGGCATGAAAAAGCTCGCTGCGCTTCGTATCGTCCCAGCGGCAATGACCGCCGCGCCTCGCACTCGGCTCGCCAGCATCGCGACGACAGCGTCATTGCCGCAGAGCGCCACTCTGACCTATGCGACCGCGATTTCGTCAACAGACAGCGGCTCGGACGAATTTCTTACCGGCCGCGGGCTTTACTGAGCCCAAATTATCGAACACTGATCTAGCCCGCCGCGGATTGGCCGCAGGCCAGGGATCGCGGGCCACGAGTCTGTTCCGGGGCGGATCCGTACACGACTATAGTTCGGACATTATCGGAGCCTGGCGTGGAAAGATTGCGTGGGACGAATGTGACGAGCCGGACGATTGTCCGCGCGCTCGCGGCTATTGGCTGTGCGGCGGTGCTGTTCGCCGCCGCCCTCGGTGCTGGGGCTGCACCCGTTGGCTCGGGTAAAAAAGAGGACGGGTTTCAGAGCAACGTGCCCGCGGCAGTCCTGCTCGACGCCGATAGCGACAGTATCTTGTACGAGAAGAATGGCGATGAACTGATCGCTCCGGCAAGCCTCGCCAAGCTGATGACCCTTGAATTCCTGTTCAATGAGATCAAGCAAGGCCGGGTCAAACCCGATGACGAATACATCATCAGTGAAAATGCCTGGCGCAAGGGCGGGGCGCCGTCGCACGGCTCGACCATGTTTGCCGCCATTCACAGCCGAGTGAAGGTGTCGGATTTGCTCCAAGGTATCATTGTCGATTCTGCCAACGATGCCTGTATCGCGGTCGCCGAGGCGCTGGCCGGAAATGAGACGACCTTCGGCCGAATGCTCACGCAGCGGGCCCGCGAGATTGGCCTAGAACGTTCCACCTTTACCAATTCGACCGGGTATTCTGATCCCGATCTACGCGTGACCGCGCGGGAGATGGCGGAATTGGCCCGGCATATCATTCAGACCTATCCGGACTTCTACCCGTATTTCAGCCAGCGCGATTTCGCCTGGAACAATATTCGCCAGCAGAACCGCAATCCGCTGCTCGGCCTGGGTATCGGCGCCGACGGGCTTAAGACCGGCGAGACCTCGGAGGCTGGATTCAATTTGGTCGGTTCAGCCGTGCAGGACAATTTCCGGCTGATTGTCGTCGTTACTGGCGCGAAAACGGACAAGGAACGCGCCGACGAGGCCAAGAAATTATTGGAGTCCGGTTTCCATGACTTTCAAGCGCGGGTTTTGTTTGCCGAAGGGCAGACGGTCGGTGACGCCAAAGTGTTTGGCGGCGACAAAAGCTATGTGCCGCTCATCGCGT
The DNA here is from genome assembly GCA_051986365.1 of Xanthobacteraceae bacterium. Lineage (GTDB taxonomy): Bacteria > Pseudomonadota > Alphaproteobacteria > Rhizobiales > Xanthobacteraceae > BOG-931. Next base: position 5,152 of record JBPYFG010000027.1, on the reverse strand, counting down.
CCGGCATCGTACGAGTGATGCTGCCGCGGAATAATAGCCAGCGTCTGCTGGCGCGGATCGTCTATACGGGCCCGGTCCCCGCACCGATCACAAAGGGACAACCGATCGGCAAGCTCAAGGTCTGGCGGGGCGAAAACCTCGCTCTCGAAGTGCCGCTGCAGGCGGCCGATGATGTCGGCCGGGGTAGCATGTCGCAAAGGGCGATGGACGGCGCTACCGAGCTCATGATCGGAGTGTTGCGCGCCGGCGTGAGTAAGCTCTGAACCCGGTTGGTCCGTGCGCGTTGCCGCCGCGGTGCCTATATTGCTGGCGAAAGCTGGCACCCACCTTCGCTTCTTGTTGTAGAAAACTCAAGTAACGCATTGATCTTAAAGGCGTAGACTTGTTGTAACTGAACAAAAATGCCCCGAGATTTTTGGCATGCAAGGCAAATTCATCACCTTTGAGGGCGGCGAAGGGACGGGCAAGTCCACGCAGGCCGCGATGCTGGCTTTACGCCTGGAGTCGGACGGATTTGCCGTTCAACTGACCCGAGAACCCGGCGGCTCGCCGGGCGCAGAGATCATTCGCCATGTATTGCTGACGGGCGCAGCAAAGCCGCTCGGCGCTGATGTCGAAGCCATGCTATTCGCGGCCGCGCGTGACGATCACGTGCAGTGCACGATCCTCCCGGCGCTGCGCTCGGGCAAATGGGTCGTCTGCGACCGATTTGCGGATTCGACGCGTGTCTATCAAGGCATTCTCGGTCAGGTCGATCAGAAGCTGATCAACGTGCTTGAACGCGTCTCGGTCGGCAAGCTTTCACCCGACCTGACGGTGATACTCGACCTGCCGGTGCAAGTCGGCTTGGAGCGGGCAAAGCTGCGCCGCGGCCCCGCTCAAGTGGACCGCTTTGAGGGGGAGGGCGCCGAATTCCACGAAAAACTGCGTGAGGCCTATCTGGCCATTGCGGCGCGCGAGCCGGATCGCTGTGTGGTGATCGACGCTAGTGCCTCCAAGGACCTCGTGGCCAGCGCGATTTGGGAAGCGGTGCAGTCGCGGCTGCAGCCATCGGCCGTGCGGCGCCTTGATGAACCCGCGACCGCGAAGGCCTAGCTCGGCTGAACACCGTGTCCCAGCAAGATGACGACGATACCGACGAGGCCCCGCACCCGCGCGAGACCGCTGTTCTGTTCGGTCACGCCGCGGCCGAAGCGGCGCTGCTCGCCGCCTATCGCGCGGGCCGCATGCCCCACGGCATTCTCATTGCCGGGCCGAAAGGCGTCGGCAAGGCCACGCTCGCTTATCGGGTTGCGCGTTTCGTTCTTAGCCATCCCGATCCCAGCGCGAGGGACGTGCAAGACGAGGTCTCGCTCGAGGTCGATCCCGCAAGCCCGGCGGCCCGGCGGATCGCCGCACAGGCGCAGCCGGATCTTCTCGTTATCGAACGGACCGTCAACGAGCGCGGTGTGTTGCGCAATCAAATCGCGGTTGACGATATCCGCCGCACGGTGCCGTTTTTCGGCTCGACGGCCGGCGAGGGAGGTTGGCGGATTGCGATTATCGATGCCGTCGATGACCTCAACCGCTCGGGCGCCAATGCGCTTCTAAAGGTGCTCGAGGAGCCGCCCAAGCGCGGGCTACTCTTGCTGATCGCCCATTCGACTGCGCGCGTGCCGCCAACGCTGCGGTCGCGTTGCCGCATCATCTCACTTCGCCCCTTGGTGCAAGAAGAGGTCGCCGCCGCCCTTGCTGCTGCGGCGGGTCTTGAGCCCGACGATCCCGATATTGTCGCTGCTGCCGCCGCCGCTGATGGATCAGTGGAGCGCGCGCTGACTTTGCTGGATGAGGATGCGCTGACGCTTCGCCAACAGGCGCTTGATCTTTTGGCGCGTTTGCCGACCGTGGATCCCGCCGATTTGCATGCACTCGGCGACGCCTTGGCCGGAACCGATCCGCAACCGCTGGCCACCTTTCTCGACACCGTCAACGCCTGGCTCTCGCAACGCCTTGACGGCGGTCGTGGTGACTTGGCGCGCCTTAACCGCCTTGCCGTGGCCTCCGAGCACATCAATGCCGCAGCGCGCGATGTCGAGACCTATAATCTTGAGCGGAAACCCTTGGTGTTCAATGTTTTCGGCCTGCTTGCCGAGGCCACGCGCGGTTGATAACCAACCCTCATGACCAAGCAGCCGGCTGGCAAGCCGTATTACATCACCACCGCGATCGCTTATCCGAACGGTGCGCCGCATATCGGGCACGCCTACGAGGCGATCGCCACCGACGCTATCGCGCGATTTATGCGGCTCGACGGCCGCGATGTCTTCTTTCTCACCGGCACGGACGAGCACGGCATCAAAATGCTGCAGACCGCGGCTAAGGAAAATTTGACCCCGCGCCAATTGGTAGAGCGCAACGTGCCGCGGTTTCTGGCAATGGTGAAGAAGTTCAATTGCTCGAACGATGAATTCATCCGCACCACGGAAGCGCGCCACTACCGCTCCTCGGAAGCGATCTGGGAGCGCATGGAAGCCGCCGGCGACATTTACCTCGATAAATATTCGGGCTGGTATTCGGTCCGCGACGAAGCTTATTACGACGAGAGCGAAACGCGGCTCGACGACAAAGGTCAGCGGCTCGGCCCGCATGGCACGCCGGTCGAATGGGTCGAAGAGGAGAGCTATTTTTTCAGACTTTCCAAATATGCGGACAAGCTCCTCGATCTGTACCGTCGCGTTCCGGATTTCGTGCTACCGCGGGAGCGGCTCAATGAAGTCGCGAGTTTCGTCCGCGGCGGTCTGCAGGACCTCTCGCTGTCGCGAACGACGTTCGACTGGGGCATAAAAGTCCCAGGCAATCCGAAGCACATCATGTATGTTTGGGTCGACGCGCTGACGAACTACATCACCGCCGTCGGCTTTCCTGATACTGAGAGCGAAAAATTCAAAAAATACTGGCCGGCCGATCTGCATGTAATCGGCAAGGATATCGTGCGCTTTCACGCCGTGTACTGGCCGGCTTTTCTGATGTCGGCGGGTATTGAAGTGCCGAGGCGCATCTTCTCGCATGGCTTTCTGTTCAACCGCGGCGAGAAAATGTCGAAGTCGGTCGGCAATGTCATTGATCCTTTCGCGCTCGCCGATGCCTACGGCGTCGATCCGTTGCGCTATTTCCTCTTGCGTGAAGTGCCGTTCGGGCAGGACGGCAATTACAGCCACGATGCAATCGTCGCACGCATCAATGCCGATCTCGCCAACGACCTTGGCAATCTGGCGCAGCGGTCGCTCTCGATGGTGGCGCGCAGCCTCGGCGGCGTGCTGCCGAAACCGGGTGCATTGCAGGCCAGCGACCAAACGCTGCTTGCTGCCGCCGATGCCTTGATTGGTAAGGCACGCGAGGCGATGACGACGCAGCAATTGCACCAGGTGCTCAATGCGGCTTGGGCGGTCGTTGCGGAGGCGAACCGCTATTTTGCCGGCGAAGCGCCCTGGGCGCTCGCCAAGACTGATCCACAACGTCAAGGCACGGTGCTTTATGTGACGGCCGAGGTGCTGCGCCAGGTATCGATCTTAATCCAGCCATTTATGCCAAGTGCGGCCGGGAAATTACTTGATCTGTTGGCCATTCCAGAGGACGAGCGGCGCTTCGCGGATCTCGGTGGGGCGCATCGCATTGCCGTGGGCGCCAAGCTTCCAGCGCCGACCGCAGTTTTTCCGCGCTATGTCGAGCCGACAGGCGAGGCGGCGCAATAGAACGCAAATGCTAATCGACAGCCATTGCCATCTTGATTTTCCCGACTTTGCCGACGAGCTCGATGCGGTGGTGGCACGCGCCCGCGCCGCCGCAATCGAGCGGCTAGTTACAATCTCAACGCGGGTGCGGCGGCAAGCGGCGCTGCTCGTGATAGCGGAGCGCTTTCCCGAGGTTTATTGCTCGATCGGCACACATCCGCATTATGCGCACGAAGAAGCAGACATCAGCGCAGCCGAACTCGTAGCCGGTAGCCGCGCTGCAAAGGTCGTGGCGATCGGCGAAGCTGGCCTCGATTATCATTATGACAATTCGCCGCGCGAGGCGCAGGAGCGCGGATTTCGAACGCATATCGCTGCCGCACGGGAAGCCGCGCTGCCGCTCGTGATCCATTCGCGCGAGGCCGACGACGACACCGCGTGCATCCTGGAAGAAGAAATGGGGAAGGGCGCGTTTGCCGCCGTGCTCCATTGTTTTACGGGCGGCCGCGACCTCGCCCGTCGCGCAGTGGCGCTCGGCCATTTCGTTTCTTTCACGGGCATCTTGACCTTCAAGAACTCGGAAGAGTTACGGGCGATCGCGGCGGAGCTGCCGGCAGACCGCATCCTGGTCGAGACCGATGCGCCCTATTTGGCGCCGGGGAAATATCGCGGCAAGCGCAATGAACCGGCCTTTGTGGTGGAGACTGCGAAGGTCCTGGCCGAAGTGCGCAACGTTTCATTTGATACGATCGCCGATGAGACCACAGCCAACTTCTATCGCCTGTTCGCCAAGGTGCCGTCTCCAGCGCTTCTGCAATCAGGAGCCAGCCAGCGAGCGTCGGCGGCACGTCGATGACGCTGAATTTCACAATTCTCGGCTGTGGTTCTTCGGCTGGCGTGCCGCGGCCAGCTTTGGGCTGGGGTCATTGCGATCCGACCAATCCTAAAAACCAGCGGCGGCGGACATCACTGTTGGTCGAGCGGCGCGTGCCCGAGGGCGTTACCCGCGTCCTTGTCGATACCTCGCCGGACCTGCGTGAGCAGCTCCTCGACGCCAACGTCGATTGGCTCGACGGCGTGTTCTACACCCACGAACACGCCGACCACACTCATGGCATCGACGATCTGCGCTCGCTCTTTATTAAGCGCCGGCAACGCGTGGACGTTTACCTTGACGAGAGCACCGCCGCGATGATGCGCAGCCGGTTCGCATATTGCTTCCAATCGCCTCCAGGAAGCGGCTATCCGCCGATAGTGACGGACCACCGCCTGACCGCCGGTGTCCCGGTGAGTGTGATCGGGAAGGGCGGACCGATAACGGTGCTGCCTTTCTTGCAGGAGCACGGCGACATTAATTCCCTGGGATTCCGGTTCGCCGGGCTCGCTTATTCGTGCGACCTCAGCGGCATCCCATCGTCGAGCCTCGAGGCGCTAAGCGCACT